>NZ_JBEXRR010000010.1:0-150707 GCF_040613175.1 Nocardioides sp. NPDC006303 | reverse complement strand
GGGGTACATCGTCGGGTCCGGCGTCTCGTCGAGCTTGACCAGCGAGCCGTCGGCCCGCCCCGGGATGCGCCGACTCGGCTATCAATCAGTAGGAGGGCTGAGCCTGGACGTTCAGCTCATCGAACCTGACCCGCTTCGCCGAGGCGACCCGCGGGTCGCGCAGGTCGAAGACGTCGAAGCCGCGCTGGATCTCGTTGGAGTAGATGTAGCCGTTGTAGTAGTAGGTCGACCAGGGTCCGGCGATCGTCGTGGTGTCCTCGAACGGACCGCGGTCGAACCAGGCGATCTCCTTCGGGTTGGCCGAGTCGGTGAAGTCGTAGACCGACACACCGCCCTGATACCAGGCCTGCACCATGATGTCCTTGCCCTTGACCGGGATCAGCGAGCCGTTGTGGGCGACGCAGTTCTCGGTGTTGGACTGGGTGCGCGGGATCTTGTAGTAGGACTTGAAGACGAGCTGACCGCCCTCGATGTCGTAGATGCCGTTGGCGCCCTTCTCCATCCCGGTCTCCGGGTTGCAGGTCGGCGCACCGCCGCCGCCGAGCTCGTCGGTGAAGACGACCTTGGTGCCGGTGTTGTTGAACGTGGCCGAGTGCCAGAACGCGAAGTTCGCGGTGTCGGTGACCTGCTCGGTCACCACCGGGTTCTCGCGGTCGGAGATGTCCATCAGGATGCCGTCACCCATGCAGGCGCCGGCGGCGATGTCCTTGGACGGGTAGGTGGTGATGTCGTGACATCCGGCGGTGTTGGTGTAGCCGCCGTCGGGGAACAGCACCGGCTCGTTGACCACCGCAGCGCGCTCGGGCGCCCGCTTGGGGATCTTCACGATGCTGATCTTGTCGTGCGGAGGCTGGCAGTCGGGGTACTCCGCACGCGGACCGTAGGAGGAGACGTACGCGTAGACGTCCCGCCCGTTCTTGCTCGGTGCCAGCGAGTGGGTGTGGGAGCCACACTTGGTCTCGACCGCCGCGACGTACTCCGGGTCTCTCGGGTTGCTGATGTCGAAGACGCGGATGCCTTCCCACGACTCCTTGATCGCGGCCGACTGCGCCACGTTGTCGCAGGTGTTGTTGCTGCGGCTGGAGTCGACGGAGAGGACCAGCAGGTCGTCGTAGACGGAGATGTCGTTCTGGGACCCGGGGCAGGCGTACTGCTTGACGAGTCGCGGCTTCTTCGGGTTCTTGATGTCGATGACGTTGAAGCCGTTGTAGTTGCCCGCGAAGGCGTAGTTGCCCTGGAAGGCGAGGTCGCTGTTGAGGGCGTTGGCGGGCGTGAAGGCACCCGACTTGGGGATGTTGGCGATCAGGTGCATGTTGGGTGTGCCGTCGGACTCGCCTGCGGGCACGACCGGATTGTTGGCGCCGAGGTTGGCGAGATCGTTGCCGGCGACGCAGGCGGAGGCGAAGTTGTCACCGAGCTTGGTGATCGCCTGCTTCTCTTCGGCCGTGCAGCTCGTCTGGGCTTCGGGAGACTGGGTGCTCTGGGTGCTCTCGGTGCCGTGGGTGTGGGACTCGTCTGCGGAGGACGGGGCGGCGACGGCCAGCCCTCCTGCGACAACCATGACCACCGCGATGGGGGCCAGGTATTGGGTGGGTCGTCTAAGCCTCATGTTCGCAAGCCTTCCGAGTCGGCCGCCGTGGGGTGGCACGGGCAGGACCACTCAACTTTAGTAAAAGTCGTACACGGCAGGCATGGAATATGAATAAATTGTTCACCTCTGCGGGATCTCGGAAGGAGACACGTGCGCGGTAGTCGATTGGGTGTCATCACGTCGGGTGTCGTGTTCGCGGCGATCTCGCTCGGCGGGTGCGGAGGTTCCTCGGACGACGCGCACGGCGAGCACGCAGGTCACTCGCCCAGCCCGGAGGCGGCCGCCCAGTCGGCCCCCGTGGTCCAGGGCGGGGCGCCGGGTGAGGCCGCGGCGACGATCTCGCCCTCGGCTGCTGCCACGGACCCGTGGACCCAGACCGATGCCGACTTCGTGACGATGATGATCCCGCACCACGCCCAGGCGCTGGAGATGACCCGGCTGGCACGCGAGCACGGCGTCCACCCCGAGGTCGTCTCCTTGGCCAAGCGCATCGAGTCGGCCCAGGGCCCCGAGATCGTGGCGATGAGCGGATGGCTCAACACCCGCGGGCTGCGGGTTCCGCGTGCCTCTGACCCGGCGCACACCATGGCCGGGATGCTCACGCCGGATCAGATGAGCGAGCTCGCTACGGCCCGTGGCGAGGAGTTCGACCGGCTCTTCCTGACCGGGATGATCCAGCACCACCAGGGTGCCCTGAAGATGGCCGAGCCGATGGCCGCCAAGGGCAGCGACGCGCTGGCGCTCGAGATGGCGACGGACGTCGAGGCCACCCAGTCGGTCGAGATCGACATCATGGAGAAGCTGCTCGAAGAGCTGTGAGAACCGGTACGGTTCCGCGGTGCCCCTCGCCCCCGCCCGCCGTCGACGCGTGCTGATCGGCTCCGCCGTCGTCGTCTGCCTCGCCCTGATCATGACCGCGCTGGTCTACACCGGCGTCGTGATGCCGACCCGTCTGTTCGCGGCCAAGTACGACGTACGCGGCATCGACGTCTCCCACCACAACGGCACCGTCGACTGGCCACGGGTCGCCGAGCAGGACATCGACTTCGCCTGGATCAAGGCGACCGAGGGCTCGGCGCACGTGGACACGCGTTTCGCCGCCAACTGGGCCGAGGCCCGTCGAGCCGGGCTCGCGACCGGCGCCTACCACTTCATGAGCTTCGAGAGCCCCGGCGCCGACCAGGCGCACAACATGATCGCCACGGTGCCCCACGTGGCCGGAACTCTCGCCCCGGTCGTCGACCTGGAGCCCTATGGCTCCTTCAAGGGGAACCTGCCGCCCGCCACCGAGGTCCGCGCCATCCTGGACCCGCTGCTCGCCAAGCTCGAGGCGCACTACGGCATCGCGCCGGTCATCTACACGACGCCGTCGGCCTACCGCGCCTACCTGGTCGACCTCTACCCCGACAACCCCATCTGGTTCCGCTCCGTCGCCTGGCCGCCCCGGGTGCCCGACGGACGCGACTGGACCGTCTGGCAGTACTCCAACCGCGACCGGCTCGACGGAGTCGGCAGCGCGGACGAGGCGTACGTCGATATGAACGTGCTCTCCGACGACGTCGATCTCGACTCGCTGATCATTCGCTGAAATCGCCGAGTCGGCGCATCCTGACCCTCTCGCTCGCTTCGCGAGGTAGGGGCCGGGATGCGCCGACTCGGCTTTGGATCAGTGGCCGTGACCGTGGCCGTGACCGGCTGCGGGCGCCTCTTCCTCTTCCGGCTTGTCGACGACCAGGGTCTCGGTCGTGAGCAGCATGCCCGCGATCGAGGTGGCGTTGATCAGCGCGGAGCGGGTGACCTTGACGGGGTCGATGACGCCCTGGGCGACCAGGTCGCCGTACTCACCCGTGGCGGCGTTGAAGCCCTGGCCGACGCCGAGCTCGCGGACCTTGGTGGTGATGACGTAGCCGTTGTCGCCACCGTTCTCGGCGATCCAGCGCAGCGGCTCGTCGGCGGCCTTGCGGACGACGCGCACGCCGACCGCCTCGTCGCCCTCGAGGCCGAGGTCCTTCTCCAGGACGGAGACGGCGTGGATCAGCGCGGAGCCACCGCCGGCGACGATGCCCTCCTCGATGGCGGCGCGGGTCGCGGAGACAGCGTCCTCGATGCGGTGCTTCTTCTCCTTGAGCTCCACCTCGGTGTGAGCGCCGACCTTGATCACGCAGACGCCACCGGCGAGCTTGGCGAGGCGCTCCTGGAGCTTCTCGCGGTCCCAGTCGGAGTCGGTCCGCTCGATCTCGGACTTGATCTCGTTGACGCGACCCTCGACCGCGGCAGCGTCGCCGCCACCCTCGACGATCGTGGTGTTGTCCTTCGTGACCGTGATCCGGCGAGCGGTGCCGAGCACCTCGAGGCCGACCTGGTCGAGCTTGAGGCCGACCTCCTCGGCGACGACCTGCGCGCCGGTGAGGATCGCGATGTCCTGCAGCATGGCCTTGCGGCGGTCACCGAACGCGGGCGCCTTGACGGCGGTCGCGTTGAAGGTGCCCTTGATCTTGTTCACGACCAGGGTCGAGAGGGCTTCGCCCTCGACGTCCTCGGCGATGATGAACAGCGGCTTGCCGGCGGCGATGACCTTCTCCAGCAACGGCAGGAGCTCCTGGATGGAGCTGATCTTGCCCTGGACGAGCAGGATCAGCGGGTCGTCGATGACGGCCTCCATCCGCTCCTGGTCGGTCACGAAGTACTGAGAGATGTAGCCCTTGTCGAACTGCATGCCCTCGGTGAACTCGAGCTCGGTGCCCGTGGTGTTGGACTCCTCGACGGTGATGACACCGTCCTTGCCCACCTTCGCGAAGGCCTCGGCGAGGATCTCGCCGATCTTCGCGTCGCGGGAGGAGATCGTGGCGACCGAGGCCATGTCGGACTCGTCGACGACCTCACGAGCGGCGGCGCGCAGGGCGTCGCCGACGGCGGCCGCGGCGGCGTCCATACCGCGCTTGAGGCTCATCGGGTTCGCACCGGCGGCAACCGCGCGCAGACCCTCGTGGACCATCGCCTGGGCGAGGACGGTCGCGGTGGTCGTACCGTCACCAGCGATGTCGTTGGTCTTGGTCGCAACCTCCTTGGTGAGCTGAGCACCAAGGTTCTCGAACGGGTCGTCCAGCTCGATCTCACGCGCGACGGTGACACCGTCGTTGGTGATGGTCGGAGCGCCCCACTTCTTGTCGAGGACGACGTAGCGGCCCTTGGGGCCCAGCGTCACCTTGACGGCGTTGGCGAGGGCGTCGACGCCACGCTCGAGGGCGCGGCGGGCGTTCTCGTCGAACTCCAGGATCTTCGGCATTAGTATTTACTCCCTAGTACGCAGAACGCGGCCGGGGCCCAGGACTTGATAAACCCCGTCGGCCCGGCCGCGTTGATGCGAGACGGATGACGTCAGGCGATGACCGCGAGGATGTCGCGAGCCGAGAGGATGAGGTACTCCTCGCCGGCGTACTTCACCTCGGTGCCGCCGTACTTGCTGTAGATGACCTTGTCGCCCACGGCGACGTCGAGCGGGACGCGGTTGCCCTTGTCGTCGATGCGACCCGGGCCGAGCGCCAGGACCTCGCCCTCCTGGGGCTTCTCCTTGGCGGTGTCCGGGATGACCAGACCGGAGGCGGTGGTCTGCTCGGCCTCGACGGCCTTGACGACGATCCGGTCCTCAAGAGGCTTGATGTTGACCGACACTGTGTCGACCTCCCCATTTCTTTTCTACGGAGTCAGACTTCGGTGGGTGTTGCTACGTCTGTGCTTGCGATCTGCCACGTACGCCGTCGCGGGGGTCGTACCCGGCTCGCAAGCGCTGGCACACTCAGGGGGAGAGTGCCAAAGCAGACGTTAGCACTCGGCCGCAATGAGTGCCAGCAAGGCCCGTCTACCGCTGCCCCGGGATCCTCACCATCAGCGCGATCGCACCGGCGAGGAGACCGACGACGATGATCCCGCCGACCACCAGGAACGACCAGCGATCCTCGCTGTCGTCCTTCTCCTCGAAAGTGGTGATCTGGAACTCCTCCCCGTCGCTCAGTTGGGACGGCAGCGGCGCGGACTCCGCCGGGGCGGCCGAGTTCTCTACGGGGGCCGAGTGGCTCGGTTCCGGCTCCGACTCCTCCGCTGTAGGCGTACGTTCGACCTTCGCCTTCTCCTTCTCGGTCGTCTTCTCAGCCGTCTCAGCCGCCTCGGGCTTGCTCGCGACCGGGACCTGCACATACGTCACCGAGTAGCTCTCCAACTGCTTGCCGGAGCTGTGCGCGACGACCGTGGTCCGCTGCGGCGCGGACAGGGTGTGCATCTCCGCGCCCGCGTTGCCGCGACCGACCACACAGAAGGAGGCGATCCGGTAGCCCTCGGGCGCCGTCGCGGTGGCGGAGGTGGCACCCACCGATGAGTAGGAACGGTCCCCGGACGAGCACTGGCCCACCGGAGTCGCGGTGTCGGCCGAAGCCGGTGCGGCGAGCAACAGTGACAGCAGCGCGATGACGGCCGCGGCCGCCGAGAAGGTCAGAGAGGTCATGCGGGGGGATCTACGCACCCGGCGGATCCTAGATCACAAACACCGGGTGGGGTAATGGAGTTTGCCCGGACCGGAAACCGGCCTGAGAGGATCGGCTGCATGGATCTCGACGCCTTCTCCTGGTTGCTGACCGATGACGGGCAGCGGCTGCTGGCGCGGGCCACCGAGATGACGGGGTCGGCCCTGGCGGTGCAGACCGCGCTGCGCAAGGACGAGGCGGCCGAGCGCGTGGCCGTGGCGATGACCCAGGTCGACCTGCGCCGGAAGGCGGCCGCCAAGTTCGGCGACCTGGCACCGCGGATGTACTTCACCCCCGACGGCCTCGAGCAGGCCACCCGCCTCGCCGTCGCCCACCACCGGGCGGCCCGGCTGCGTGCCTTCGACGCGACGAGCGTCATCGACCTGGGCTGCGGGATCGGCGGTGACCTGATCGCCTCCTCGCGCGCCGGGCTTACCGCCGCCGGGGTCGACAACGATCCGGAGCGGGTCGCCGTCGCCCAGGCGAACCTCGACGCCCTCGGGCTGCCAGGTGCGGTCACAGTCGCCGACGCGACAGGTGTCGACCATTCCCCCTTCGACGTCGCGTACGCCGATCCGGCACGCCGCGGCGCCAAGGGCCGGGTCTTCTCCGCGGAGGGGTGGACGCCGCCGTGGTCGTGGGTCGAGACGCTCTTCGCGCGCGACGCGTGCGTGAAGGTCGCCCCCGGGATCCCGCACGACCTCGTACCCGACAAGGTCGAGGCCGAATGGGTCAGCGACCGCGGCGAGGTCAAGGAGGCCGCGCTGTGGTCGGGCTCGCTGGCCAGCACCCGCCGTCGCGCCACCGTGATCGGTGAGCGCGGCCTGGCCACGCTCACCTCCGAGGACGACCCCGGTGCTGAGGTCGGTGCGGTCGCCGAGTTTCTCTACGAGCCCGACGGCGCCGTGATCCGCGCGGGGCTGGTCACCGCCGTCGCCGCCGGGGTGCAGGGCCACCTGATCGACGAGCACATCGCGTATGTCGCCTCCTCCGCCTCCTTCGAGACACCGTTCGCCCGCGGGTATCAGGTGCTCGAGGAGCTCCCCTACCGGGACAAGCAGCTCAAGGCGGCGCTGCGCGAGCGCGGGATCGGGAAGCTGACCATCAAGAAGCGCGGCGTACAGGTCGTCCCCGAGCAGCTCCGCAAGCGGCTCGCACTGTCGGGCTCCGAGGAGGCCACGATCGTGCTCACCCGGGTCGCCGGCGAAGGAACGTGTCTGTTGGTGCGGCCCTTCTGAAGGCGGAGGTCAGACCAGGACGGTCGTGATCGGCTGGGAGGAGTCCGCCGGGAGATCCAGCGCCGAAGGCGTACGTCCCCTGGCCACCATCTCCGCCCCCAGAGCCGCCACCATCGCGCCGTTGTCCGTGCACAGGCCCGGGCGCGGGACCCGGACGCGGATGCCGAGCTTGGTGGCGCGCTCCTCGGCGAGCACCCGGAGTCGGCTGTTGGCCGCGACCCCGCCGCCGATGATGATGTCCTCGATGCCCTCGGAGGAGGCTGCGTCGAGGGCCTTTCGCACCAGGACGTCGACCACGGCCTCCTGGAAGCTGGCCGCCACGTCGGCAACCGGGACGGGTTCACCGCTGCGCTCCTTGGCCTCGACCCAGCGGGCGACCGCGGTCTTGAGGCCGGAGAAGGAGAAGTCGAAGCGGTGACGCTCCAGGTCGCGGCGGCCGGTTAGCCCGCGGGGGAAGTCGATCGCGATCGAGCTGCCCGACGTGGCGGTCCGGTCGATCACCGGGCCGCCGGGGAAGCCGAGGCCGAGCAGGCGGGCGACCTTGTCGAAGGCCTCGCCCGCGGCGTCGTCGATGGTCGCGCCCATCGGATCGACGCCCTCGGTGATGTCGGTGACCTTGAGCAGGCTGGAGTGGCCGCCGGAGACGAGCATGGCGATGCAGGGCTCGGGGAGCGGGCCGTGCTGGAGCTGGTCGACCGCGACGTGCGAAGCCAGGTGGTTGACCCCGTAGATCGGCTTGTCGAGCCCGAGGGCGAGCGCCTTGGCCGCTGCCACGCCGACCAGCAGGGCACCCGCGAGGCCCGGTCCCGAGGTGACGGCGATCGCGTCGACGTCGTGGAGCTTAATGCCCGACTCCTCGCAGGCCCGCTCGATCGTCGGCACCATCGCCTCCAGGTGCGCCCGGCTGGCGACCTCCGGCACGACCCCGCCGAACCGGGCATGCTCCTCGACGCTGCTCGCGACCGCGTCTGCCAGGAGCGTGTGCCCGCGAACCACCCCGATCCCCGTCTCATCGCACGACGTCTCGATGCCAAGGACCAAGGGCTCGTCGGTGATAGGACCAGCAGTCATAGGGGCATTCTGCCTTGTGAACGCTGAGCAACTTGAACGCGGCCCGCGTGCTTGTGACCGGCGCGGCCAGGGAGAGAGTTCTCGGCAGCGGAAGGAATTTTCCTTCTGGTCGGCAGCCATCAGGTTGCTTCCATCAGGTTGCTTCCATCAGGTTGCAGCGTGATCTGGCGGCCGCGCTGGACCCAGGCTCTCTTCGCGGAAGGAATTTTCATTCCGCTGGCACCGCCCAGTCGCGCGTCAGTTGATCCGCCGGAAGGAATTTTCCTTCCGCGGCAGCCGATCAGGCCGCCGCAGCGTTGCTCGGGAGCTCCGCCAGGGACGTATAGACCGCCTCCCACAGCTGATGCGCGAGATCTGAGTCGAGCCGTTCCACTGCGCAGAGACCGTCCCAGAGTCCGCGAAGTATCGCCTCCACTCCTGCCGACTCGAAGTCGGTGAGTTCGCGGCCGAGTACTGATCGAAACCAGAACCTCGCGTCGTGCCACAGTTCGCCCACTGCTTGTCCGACTCCGTCATCAGAACGGGCAAGCTCCTCGAAGCCCAGCCATGCTCTCAGGAAGAACAGGTCGTCCTCGTTCGCCGGCAGAAAACCTGCCCAGCCGGTCGTGTTCACCCGATCGGCGATCCGAGTCCAGAACATGTCAGCGAACGCGGCGGTCGCGTGCGGCAGCATCTCCTGCGCCCCGCCGAACCATCGGTGCAGTGTCGACGCTCCCGTCTTCGCCTCCTCGGCGATCGTCTGAAGCGTGGGCGGACGGAGCCCGCTGCGGCCGATCGTCCTGGCCAGAGCGAGGCCTGCTGTCCGCGAGTCGAAGGCGTTGCGTCTGAGGTGCATGGCATCCATCGCAGCACAGGGCACCGACAATTTCGGGTTCGGTCAGCCTCGGCCGCTCAGGCAGGAGCAACAAGATCGAAGGCCAGCACGATCCCCGTCGCCCCGTCGCGGTAGTAGCGCTCGCGGCGGTCGATCTCGAAGAATCCGGCTTGGTGGTAGAACTCGATGGCCCCGACGTTGCCCTCACGCACCTCGAGGAGAAGTCGCTCGGCTCCCTCGCTCCGAGCGAGGTCGATCGACGCAGCGAGGAGCGCCCCACCGATCCCGCGGCGGCGCTGCTCCTCGGCCGTCGCGATCCGCTGGAGCTCGGCGATCTCGTAGACGACGCTCACCAGCGCATGGCCGATGATCGTTCCCGCATCATCGACGGCGACGAGGATCCGGACAGTCGGCATCTTCCCGTCGATCGCCACCTGCAGGTACTCGGGCGTCCAGGCGTCGTCGGGGAACGCCTCAAGCTCGAGGGCGGCGATTGCGTCGACGTCGTCCGGACCAGCCGGGCGTACGTTCACTGGGAAACCTTCTTCTGGACCCTTTTCTGGGCAGCCTGCTCCACCGCATCAGGCCTGCGCAGGTAGAGCGGCTCGGGATCCATCAACTCGACCTGTTCCTCGGCGACCGCCCGGGCCAGCCAAGCGGCGGACGGGCGTACCGGGCCGAGTGGCGTCGGGAACGCGTCGGGATAGAGCAGCGCCCCCTCCCCGACGACCGGCGCCGAGGTGGCGACCTCGGCGGGGCGTGCGACGACAGGACCCTCGAGGCGTACGCCGTCGGGGTCGTAGGAGGCTAGGTAGACCTCCTTGCGCCGCGCATCCGTCGCCACGAAGAAAGGCCCGCCGACCCCGGAGGCAACGGCCTCCACCGCCAGCACGTCCAGCGTGCAGGCCGCATAGACCGGGATCTCCAGCGCGAACCCGAGCGTCCGAGCGGTGACCAACCCGACCCGCAGGCCGGTGAACGGCCCGGGGCCGGCGCCGACGGCGATGGCGGTCAGATCCTGGCGTACGATCCCGGCCTCCGCGAGGACGTCGGAGATCAGCGGCGCAAGCTGCTCACCATGCTTCATGGTGCGGTCGGAGACGACCTCTGCGACGACGTCGTCGCCATCGTGGAGCGCCACAGTCACCTGGGGCGTGGCGGTGTCAAAGGCGAGAAGCACAACTCACACCCTAGAGCGCGCTGAGGTCCACGCCGCGCCAGCGGGCCCCGACCGGGACGATCTCCACGCGCCGAGGATCCGCACCGTCGGGCGCCTCGACCAGATCCAGCGGAGCCTCGTCGGCCTCGGCACGTACGATCCGGATCTCCAGCCGGGACTTGGAGAGCCCCTCGGCCAGGCCCTCGCCCCACTCCACCACGGTCACCGCGTCGTCGAGATCGGTGTCCAGGTCGAGGTCGTCGAGCTCCTCCATACCGCCGAGCCGATAGGCATCGACGTGGACGAGCTCCGGGCCGCCGACCGTGGATGGATGCACCCGGGCGATGACGAAGGTCGGCGAGGTGATCTCGCCGCGCACCCCGAGCCCCGCACCGAGGCCCTTGGTGAAGGTGGTCTTGCCGGCGCCGAGGCCGCCGGAGAGGACGAGTACGTCACCGGCGGCGACCAGCCCGGCCACCCGCCGGCCCAGCTCGAACATTGCGTCGGCGTCGAGCGCCTCGACGACATACTCGTTCAGTGGACGGTGGAGCCGCACCGCGGGCGACTCCCGGGAGATCTCTCGAAACCCTTGCCGCACCCAGAACCGCAACGTCTCCGGGAGCTCCTCGCGAGCGATCACCGCGAGATCGCCGAAACCCTCCGCTCCTGCGACCCCGGCGGCGTACGTCACCATCTTGTGCGCCACCCCATGACCCTGCTGATCAGGCAGAACAGCGAAACGACGCAGCCACAGGGTCGAGTCGGCGGGATCCATCAGGACGGCCCCGACGCCGACCCCGTCCAACCGCGCCACCACTCCACCGAAGCCGCTGAGGCGCTCCTTCATCGACCCCTCGGTCTCACCGAGCGCATCCGCGGGCGGATCCAGCGGCGGGCGGGCGGAGAAGGCCGCCCGGACGATACCGAGCACCTCGGTCGCGGCCTCCGGCCCGACCCGCTCGAAGACGAGCGTCATGCCGAAGCCGCATCCCGGGTGGCCGAGGCGAGCAACTGGTCGAGCTCGGCGTTGACCTGACCGTGCCGCTCGAGGATGACCATGTGGCCGGCCTTCTCGCACTCGACCAGCCGGGAGCCCGGGATGTAGGAGTGCAGCTTGCGGCTGTGGCCGATCGAGGTGAGCCGGTCGGCGGTGCCGCAGATGATCGTGGTCGGCACCCGGCCGAGCATGGTGATCGACGCGAACTTGTCCAGGCTCCGGAAGCTCGGGAAGAACTCCGCGACCACTTCGAACGGCGTCTGCGAGAGCAGTCCGTCGACAAAGTCGACGTACGCCTCCGGCACCTCGTCCCCGAAGGCGAAGACGTCGGTGAAGACGGTCGCCACCGAGGACCCCATGGCGCGGAACCGGTCGACGATCCCGTGCCCCCTGGCCAGCGTCCGCATGGTGCTGTTGGCGATCCCGCCGGACAGCTTGGCCGGAAGTACCGGGATCAGCAGCCGGCTCGGGTCGAGACCACCGGCCGTCGTCGAGATCAGGGCGGCGCCGATGATGCGGCCACCCTCGTTGTAGGGCGCGAACAGCTCGGGGTGGTCCTCGGCGAGCGCGGCGATCGTCATCCCGCCCATCGAGTGGCCGACCAGGATCACCGGCCCCTCCGGCACGACCGCGTCCAGCACTCGGAGCAGGTCGTCGCCGAGCTGGTCGATGGTGGCGTTGCCGAGCGAGGAGCGGCCGCTGCGGCCGTGGCTGCGCTGGTCGTAGAAGACCGACCGCACCAGGCCCCGGTAGGCGGCGCGCTGGAAGTGCCAGCAGTCGAGGTTGAGGCAGTAGCCGTGCACGAAGACGAGCGTCACCCCGCTCGCCCCGCCGGGGTGCGAGTGAGCCGGGTCGACCTCGTCGACCTCGACATGAAGAGGTACGCCGTCGGAGGTCACCACGGTGACCGGGCAGGACCGCAGCGTACCGAGCGGGGTCCGGTCCTCGGGGCGGTCCTCGATCGCGCGGCGGCGCTTCCTGACCACCACCGCGCCGCGGGCCGCGGCAGCGACCGCCGCCGCTCCCAGAGTGCCCGCCGCGATCTGGCCGATCCGTGCTGCGATGCTGCTCATGTGTCGTCTCCCTGCTCGGTGTCGACGTCGGTGTCAACATAACGGCGCTTCATCCGTCCTCCGATTCTGGTGACGACCTCGTAGGCGATGGTCTCGCTCGCCTCGGCCCAGTCCTGGGCCGTCGGCTCGCCATCGGCACCGGCGCCCCACAGGAGCACCTCGGCGCCGCGTTCGACCGAAGCGCCTCCGAGATCGACGACGATCTGGTCCATGCAGATGGTGCCGCGCACGGGGTATCGAGCTCCGTCGATCGACACCTCGGCGCGATTCCCGGCACGACGCTGGATGCCCTCGGCGTAGCCGACCGGGATCAGCCCCACCGTCGTCGGCTCATCGGCCACCCAGGTGTGGTTGTAGGAGACACCCGCACCGGCCTCGATCGGCTTCACCAGCGCCAGCTCGGCCCGCACGGTCATCGCCGGGACGAGTCCGAGCTCAGCCCACGGCGATCCCTCGACGCCGGGCGCCGGGTCGATGCCGTACGTCGCGATCCCGATCCGCACCAGGTCGAGCCGTGCGCTGGGGCGCAGCAGCGCGCCCGCGGAGTTGGCGAGGTGACGAACCTCGGGCCGGAGGCCGGCCTCCTCGGCGACCGCGAGCGCCTCGGCGAAGACCTTCTCCTGGAGGGCACTGGCTGGGTCGGCGTTGTTCTCGCTGGCGCTGAAGTGCGACCAGATCCCGGTGACCCGGATCGCTCCCTCGGCCTCCAGGATGCGCGCCAGCCCGACCAGCTTCGACCAGTCGGCGAAGGCAGCGCCGCCCCGGCTGAGTCCGGTGTCGACCTTGAGCTGCACCCGGGGCGTACGCCCCAGGGTGTCGCCGGCCGCGGCGAACTTCTCCAGGTCGGCGATCGTGTAGGCCGTGACATCGATGTCCGCAGCCACGAGCTCCTCGGCGGGCTCGCTGGGCATGATCAGCCAGGCCAGCAGCCTGCCTTCGTCGCCGGCCGCACGCAGCGCGAGCGCCTCGTCGGCCGAGGCCACGCCGAGCCAGTCCGCGCCGCCCTCACGAGCGGCCCGCCCGGCCTCGACCAGGCCGTGCCCGTAGCCGTCGGCCTTGACCACCGACATGATCGGCGTACGCAGGTGCTCCCGCAGCCGCGAGACGTTGTGTCGGATCGCGGCGAGGTCGATGACGATCTCGGCTCGCCGAAGCGGAGCCCGAGGCGCTGGGCTCGGTGACATGGTGTCAAGGATAGTTCGTGCGCAGTGCTCAATTGCGCAGGGGGGAGACAGCAGGAAGGGACCGGATAACGGCGGATATCGCGGCGGCGACCCCGCTCGCGGTGACCGGCCCGCCGGCGCTGGCGAGAGTGGCGGCAGCGCCGTGCAGCCAGGCGCCCGCCGAAGCGGCGTCGATGGGTGCGAGACCTGCGGCCAGCAGCGAGCCGATCAGTCCGCCGAGCACGTCCCCCGAACCGGCGGTGGCCAGCCAGGAGGTGCCCGTGGTGTTGACCCGTACCGGTGTGTCGGGGTCCGGTGAGGCGATCGTGGTACGCCGCCCCTTGAGCAGCACCACCGCATCGAACCGCTTGGCCGCGAGCCGGGCGTAGTGCAGCGGACGAGCCTCGATCTCGCCGCGGTCCTCCCGGATCAGCGCCGCCAGCTCGCCGGCGTGCGGAGTCAGGATCGCGGGCACCCCGAGCGGCCCGTTCAGCGCACGCAGGCTGTCGGCGTCGATGACCAGAGGTACGCCGCTCGCCCGGGCGAACGCGAGCGCGCTGTTGGCGCCGTCGGCGCTGCCGGAGCCGACCACCCAGGCCTGTGCCTGGCCGTCGCCGACGACCTCCGGGTTGTGCCGCTTGACCCACTCGGAGGCGGTGCCGACGTAGCGGACCATCCCGGCCAGCCCGGTGTTGGCGCCGGAGACGGCCAGCAGCGCGGCCCCTGGGTAGGTGGCGCTGCCGACCCTCAGCCCCACCACGCCGCGGGAGTACTTGTGCCCGTCCGGCGCCGGACGCGGCACCAGGTCGGCCACATCGGCGGCCTCGAGGCTCTCGATGGCCGGGGTCGGGAGCCGGAGGCCGATGTCGACCAACTGCACCGTCCCGCACGCCGAGGCGGCCGGGTCGAGCAGGTGACACGGCTTGTGGGTTCCGAAGGTGACCGTCAGGTCGGCGGTCACATGGGCTCCGTCGACCTCACCGGTGTCGACGCAGACCCCGCTCGGCGTGTCGACGGAGACGACCGGGATCCCGGCGAGCAGGGCCAGTGCTGCCTCCGCGTCCGGCCTCAGCCCGGGCTTTCCCCCGATCCCGACGATCCCGTCGACGACGACATCGAAGGCACCGCTGGTCGAGCCGCCGGAGCCGCTAGGCGGAGGCGTGTCGAGACCAACACAGTGTCCCCCGGCCGCCTTCAGAGCAGCAACCCCACCCGCGTGCGCCCGGTCCGACAGCAACCACGCCTCGACCCGCGCCCCTCGACGCGCGAGCAGCGCCCCGGCGTACAACGCGTCTCCGCCGTTGTCCCCGCTCCCCACGAGCAGCACGATGCGTTTCCCGTAGGCCCCGCCGAGACCTCGCCCGCGAAGGTGACCGATGACCGCGTAGGCCAGCCCGGCCGCCGCACGCTGCATCAGGGCACCTTCTGGCAGGCTCGCCATCAGGGCCTTCTCTGCCGCTCTGACCTGCTCAACCGAGTGCGCACGCCGCATGGTCCAAGCCTACGCGCCAATGCACTGGCGGGGTTGGGTCGAAGGGCTCGAACAAGCCCCGTCAGTCCTCCAGGACGACCATCGCCGAGGCGATGCCGGCGTCATGGGAGAGTGAGAGGTGGACGGTGGCGACACCGAGCTTGGTGGCCTGCGCCAGCACGGTGCCGCGGAGCTCGAACCGGGGCTGGCCGGAGGACTCCGAGATCACCTCGGCGTCGTGCCATTCCATCCCCTGCGGCGCGCCGAGCGCCTTGGCGAGCGCCTCCTTGGCGGCGAACCTGGCGGCCAGAGAGGCCATCGGCTTCACCGCCTCGGCGGGCGTGAACAGGCGCTCGCGCAGCCGCGGCGTACGCTCCAGCGACTCCTCGAAGCGCTCCAGGTCGCAGACGTCGATCCCGACTCCGAGGACAGCCATCAGTGGACCGCCATCACTCGACCGTGACGGACTTGGCGAGGTTGCGCGGCTGGTCGACGTCGTAGCCGAGCTCGGTGGCGAGCTGGCAGGCGAAGAGCTGCATCGGTACGACCGCGACGAGCGGCTGCAGGAGCACCGGCACCTTGGGCAGCCGGATGATCGTGTCGGAGACCGAGTCGACCGAGTCGTCGCCCTCCTCGACCAGGGCGATGGTGCGGGCGCCGCGGGCGCGCACCTCCATGATCCCGGAGCGCATCTTGTCGTGCAGGAAGTCGCGGCCGCGCGGCGGCACGATGCACCAGATCGGCAGGCCCTCCTCGACCAGCGCGATCGGACCGTGCTTGAGCTCGCCGGCGGCGAACCCCTCGGCGTGCAGGTAGGCGAGCTCCTTGAGCTTGAGCGCACCCTCCAGCGCCACCGGGTAGCCGGCGTGGCGGCCCAGGAACAGGAAGGCCCGGCGGTCCGCGTACTCACGCGCGAGGTCGTAGACCTGCGGCGCGGTCTCCAGCACCTTCTCGACCGCCGCGGGCATCGCCTCGAGCTGGGTCATCACGCCGTCGATCTCGTCGCCGTACATGGTGCCCTTGACCTGGGCCAGGTAGAGCGCGAGCAGGTAGCAGGCGACCAGCTGGGTGACGTACCCCTTGGTCGAGGCGACCCCGATCTCCGGGCCGGCGTGGGTGTAGATGACCGCGTCGGACTCACGCGGGATCGTCGAGCCGTTGGTGTTGCAGATCGCCAGCACCTTGGAGCGCTGCGAGCGCGCGTGCCGGATCGCCTGCAGCGTGTCGGCGGTCTCGCCGGACTGCGAGATCGCCACCACCAGGGTGGAGTTGTCGAGGATCGGGTCGCGGTAGCGGAACTCGGAGGCCAGCTCGACCTCGACCGAGATCCGGCACCAGTGCTCGATGGCGTACTTCGCGACCATCCCCGCGTAGAACGACGTCCCCGCGGCGATGATGATGATCTTGGTGACCTCGCGCAGCTCGTCGTCGTCGAGCCGCATCTCGTCGAGGTGCAGAGACCCCGAGGGCGTACGCCGCCCCAGCAGCGAGTCGGCGACCGCACGAGGCTGCTCGAGGATCTCCTTGCGCATGAACCAGTCGTGGCCGTCCTTCTCGGCGGCGGCGAGGTCCCAGTCGACGTGGAAGCGGCGGCCCTCGGCGGGCGTGCCGTCGAAGTTGGTGACGGTCGCGCCGTCGCGGGTGATGGTGACGACCTGGTCCTGGTCGAGCTCCATTGCCTCGCGGGTGTGCTCGATGAAGGCGGCGACGTCGGACCCGAGGAACGACTCCCCCTCGCCGAGACCGACCACGAGCGGGCTGTTGCGCCGGGCGGCGACAACCCGGGACGGGTCCTGCGCGTCGATCGCGACGAAGGTGAACGCACCCTCGAGGATCGAGCAGACCTTCTGCATCGCGATGGTCAGGTCGGCTCCGCCGACGACCTCGCGCTCGAGCAGGTGGGCGGCGACCTCGGTGTCGGTCTGCGAGGTGAACTCGTGTCCGTCGGTCTCCAGCGAGGCCCGCAGCTCGGCGAAGTTCTCGATGATGCCGTTGTGCACGACCGCGACGCGGCCGGTGCGGCCGACGTGCGGGTGGGCGTTGCCGTCGGTCGGGCCGCCGTGGGTCGCCCAGCGGGTGTGGCCGATCCCGGTCGTCGACGCCGGCAGCGGCGTGCCCGCGATCGCCTTCTCGAGGTTGGCGAGCTTGCCGGCCCGCTTGTCCACGGCCAGCTTCCCGTCAGCGATCAGAGCGATCCCAGCCGAGTCATAGCCGCGGTACTCCAACCGCCGCAGCCCATCGATCACGACGTCCTGCGCCGACCGGTCTCCGACGTACCCAACGATGCCGCACATGGCGGATGATCCTACGGCTCTCGTGGACCCCAGCAGGAAGCGGCGGCGCATGTGCGTAACAATCGTTGCCATGTCACACCCCGGGCCACACGGCGATGACCGCGGCTCCTCGCCCTACGTCGAGCTCGACCGTAGCGCGTGGGCCGAGCTCGCGACCGAGACCGAGAGTCCGCTGACCGAGGCCGAGATCGAGTCTCTGCGGGGCCTGGGCGACCAGATCGACCTCAAGGAGGTCGAGGAGGTCTATCTGCCGCTGAGCCGGCTGCTCAGCCTCTACGTGAGCGCCTCGGACAAGCTCCACGACCAGCAGGAGCTGTTCCTCGGCAAGACGATGCCGGAACGTACGCCGTTCGTCATCGGCGTCGCCGGATCTGTCGCCGTCGGCAAGTCGACCACTGCTCGTGTGCTCCAGCAGATGCTCGCCCACTGGCCCGAGCACCCCAACGTCGCTCTGGTGACCACCGACGGGTTCCTCTACCCCAACGCCGAGCTCGAGCGTCGGGGACTGATGGAGCGCAAGGGCTTCCCGGAGTCGTACGACCGCAAGGCCCTGCTCCGCTTCCTCGTCGACCTCAAGTCGGGTGAGGACGAGGTGCGCGCGCCGATCTACTCACACCTGACCTACGACGTCACCGACCAGACCGTGCTGGTCAAGAAGCCCGACATCGTCATCCTCGAGGGTCTCAACGTCCTGCAGCCCTCCCGGGTCCGCGCCGACGGCACCATCTCCCTCGCCCTCTCGGACTTCTTCGACTTCTCCGTCTTCGTCGACGCCGACTCCCGCGACATCAAGCAGTGGTACGTCGAGCGGTTCCTGCGGCTGCGTGAGACCGCCTTCCGCGACCCGTCGTCCTACTTCACGAAATATGCGGCCCTGAGCCACGACGAGGCCATCACCCGCGCCACCGAGATCTGGAACGAGATCAACGGCCCCAACCTCCGCGAGAACGTCCTCCCCACCCGCTCCCGCGCCACCCTCGTCCTCCGCAAGGACCGCGACCACTCCGTTCGGTACGTGCGTCTGCGGAAGATCTAGGGTCGGGGCGGTTGGGATACCCGGTTAACCGGGTATCCCTGCACTTAATGGGTGTTGCATTGCCAGAGAAGTGCAGGAATACCCTGTTAACCGGGTATTCCTGTGGCCAGAGTGACGAATGATCAGAGAGCGAGTCGCGCACGTACGACGTCGGCGAGCCGCTCAGCACAGGCCTCGGCCTCGTGGTGCGTGGGGGCCTCGACCATGACGCGTACGAGGTTCTCGGTGCCCGACGGGCGCAGCAGGATCCGCCCGGAGCCGGCGAGAGCCTTCTCCTCGGCGGCGACGGCATCGAGGAGGCCGTCGTCGGTCTTGCAGCGGGCCTTGTCGACGCCCTTGACGTTGAGCAGGACCTGCGGGAGGCGGGTGACGACGGAGGCGAGGTCGGCGAGGGTGCGCCCGGTGAGGGTCATCCGCTGCAGGACGTGCAGCGCGGTGAGGATGCCGTCGCCGGTGGTGGCGTGCTCGCTCATGATGATGTGGCCGGACTGCTCGCCACCGATGGCGTAGCCGCCCCGGCGCATCTCCTCGAGCACGTAGCGGTCACCCACGGCGGTCTGTTTCACGTGGACGCCCGCGGCATCCATCGCCTTGACGAACCCGAGGTTGCTCATCACGGTGACGACCACGGTGTCGTCCGGGAGCCGGCCGGCGTCGTGGAGCCCGAGGGCGAGGATCGCGATGAGCTGGTCGCCGTCGACGAGGTTGCCCTCACCGTCGACGGCCAGGCAGCGGTCGGCGTCGCCGTCCCAGGCGAACCCGACGTCGGCGCCGTGCTCGACGACCGCCTTCTGGAGCATCTCCGGGTGGGTCGAACCGACGCCGTCGTTGATCGAGAGGCCGTCGTTGACGTCGTTGATCGCGATCACCTTCGCCCCGGCCTGGTCCAGGGCCAGTGGGCCCGCGGCAGCGGCCGCACCGTTGGCGCAGTCGACGACGACGGTCAGCCCGTCGAGGCGGCGCTCGAGCGTGGAGATCAGGTGAGCTGCGTACGTCTCCACGGGGTTCTCGTGGGACGAGATCCGTCCCACCGACGCGCCGGTGGGACGATCCCACGGGAGATCGAGATGTGTCTCGATCCGGTCCTCGAGCACGTCGTCGAGCTTGTGCCCGCCGCGCTGGAGGAACTTGATGCCGTTGTCGGGCATCGGGTTGTGCGAAGCCGAGATGACCACACCGAGGTCGGCCTGGAGGGCCGCGGTGAGGTAGGCGACACCGGGCGTCGGCAGCACGCCGACGTCGATAACATCGCAGCCGGCCGAGGCCAGACCGCCGGCCACCGTGGCCTGCAGGAACTGCCCGGAGACGCGCGAGTCGTTGCCGACCACCGCCAGCGGCTTGCGTCCGCTGCCGGAGTCACGCAGCTCCTCGGTCAGGACCAGTGCCGCCGAGGTCGCCAGGTTCTGGGCGAGCGAGGCGGTGAGGATCTCGCCGTTCGCGAGACCGCGAACTCCGTCAGTGCCGAAAAGGCGTGCCACGTCCGTGTGACCTTCTTTCGTACGTCGGCCCCCGCCCGAAAAATGAGTCGGGGTGCCTCGGCGAGCCGAGGCACCCCAACAATGCTAGGCGATCTCCTGGGCGATCAGCGCTTGCTGAACTGCGAGGCCTTGCGGGCCTTCTTGAGACCGGCCTTCTTGCGCTCCACGACGCGGGCGTCGCGGGTCAGCAGACCGGCCTTCTTCAGGGTCGGGCGGTTGGCCTCTTCGTCAACGATGTTGAGCGAGCGGGCCACGCCGAGACGCAGCGCGCCGGCCTGACCGGCGATGCCGCCGCCGTCGATACGGGCGATCACGTCGAAGCGGCCCTCGAGCTGCAGCGCGGCGAACGGCTCGTTCGCGATCTGCTGGTGCAGCTTGTTGGGGAAGTAGTCCTCGATCGTGCGACCGTTGATGGTCCACGAACCGGTGCCCGGGACGATCCGGACGCGGGCCACGGACTCCTTGCGGCGGCCGGTCGCGGCAGCCGGGGCGATGGTCGCCGGGCGCTCGGGGGCGTCGGCGGACGGGGCGCTCTCGGAGGTGAAAGCAACGCCCTGCTCGTCGGTCTCGAAGGTCTCCTCGACCTCTGCGGTGTTCTCAGTCATGTCCTGGTCCTGGCTCACTGGGCGATCTGCTTGATCTCGAACGGAACGGCCTGCTGCGCGACGTGCGGGTGCGTCGGACCGGAGTAGACCTTGAGCTTCTTGAGCATCTGGCGGCCGAGCTTGTTCTTCGGCAGCATGCCCCACACAGCGGTCTCGATCGCCTTGCGGGCGTCCTTCTCGAGGATCTCGCCGATCGGGGTCGCGGTCAGACCGCCCGGGTAGCCCGAGTGGCGGTAGGCCAGCTTGGTCTTGGCCTTGTTGCCGGAGAGGGAGACCTTCTCGGCGTTGATGACGATGACGAAGTCGCCGGTGTCCGCGTTGGGCGCGAAGATCGGCTTGTGCTTGCCGCGCAGGAGCTCAGCGGTCTGGACAGCGAGACGGCCGAGACGGACGTCGGTCGCGTCGATCACGAGCCAGGCCCGCTCGATGTCGCCCGGCTTGGGAGCGTAAGTACGCACTTGTGCCTTCTTAGTTCGTTGGACCCGGCGCACGGATGCGCACCGGGATAATGCTGCGTGGCTTCTGACGAACACGGCCCGGCTTGCCCTGTCCTCTGGGTGGTCCCAGCGACAGTCATCCGGATCTGCGTCCCCGACCGTGCGAATATGATCAGGACGCGGCAGGAGTCACGACCTCACAAGGTTACGAGCCCCCGCACGGCGGAGACAAATCAAGACGTACGCCGCCGGTCGGGGAGCCGGGCGGCGTACGCGATCTTGGGACGGGTCAGCTCGCCTGACCCTGGTCTCCAGTGTCCGTCCGGTTCCTGTGATGAGGCTGTGACTGGCCTTCGGCTCTCCTGAAAACCACAGACGTACGCCGCCGGGACCGTGCCCGGCGGCGTACGTCTGCTTCTGCTCGATGTCGGCTAGCGGTCGGCTAGTGGTCGACGCCGACCTCACCCTCGGGGGCGTACAGGTCGGTGACCTCCTCCGGATCGAGGTGCTTCTCGGGCCCGGGCGGGGTGGTCTGGTTCTTCTCGACCACCGGTCGCTTCGGCTCGTCCTCGCCGGTGAGCGCGACGGCGCCGCCGAACGCGCCGCCGGCCACCAGCACCGCCGCGGCGGCCAGGATCAGCTTGCTCGACACGGTCACGCCAGCACGCGGTACTGGATGCCGACGGAGTACTTCCAGACGTCGTAGCGCGAGCTCGAGTTGAGCCCGGCGGTCCACCACACGGCGGGGCAGTACTGCGTCGACGTGCGGCTCTGGATCAGGCTGTTGGGCGAGGCGACGGACGCCATCGTCTTCCACTTGACCGAGTTGCCGAACTGGTGCTTCTGGAGGCTGGCCCAGTCGGACGGACGCAGGACGGTGGAGACCATGTAGACGTTCTTCGTGTAGCCCTTCGGCCGACCGCCGTAGTGCTTCAGCGACAGGTTGCGGTAGTTGCCGTCGACCGACTTCGGCAGGCACTTGACGTTCTCGGTGTAGACGGTCGCCTTGGAGCTGGTGCCGGACGCCTTGCAGCGTACGTTCGAGCGCAGGCCGCGGGACTCGGACCAGTCGCTGCGAGCGGGCGCCTTGAGGGTCGAGCAGGAGCCGACGTACTTGTAGTTGAGGGCGTCCGCGGCGGTGACCGTCCTGCTGTAGGTCTTCCAGGTCAGCTTTTTGGCGGACGCGGCGACCGAGATCTGGGCGGCGGTGGCGTTGCCGGCCCTGTCCTTGGTCTCGACGCGGATGTAGTAGGTGCCCGAGACCCGGGTGCCGGCGTTGTTGTAGCCGTTCCACGCGTAGGACGTGGTGCCGGAGAAGCTCGAGGACGAGCCCAGGGTGCGGACGAGGGTGCCACCGGCGGTGACCACCTTGGCGGTGAAGCCGACGGTCTCGTTCACGGTGAACTTCGCCGTGACCGTGTCGCGGTAGCCGTCCTTGTAGGGGTAGAAGGTCGTCAGGTTGCGGCTCAGGGTGACGACCGGCTTGGTGGCATCGACGGCCCCGAGATCGGCGGTGACGGAGTCGGTCGCGCCGCTCTCGCCCTCGATGAACGCGGTGATCCGGTAGGTGTCGGTCGCGGTCGGCATCGTCGCCTGGACCGTCCCCACGCCGTCGGCGTCGAGCGTGATCGGCGCCGACTGCGGGCCGCTCGGCGAGGTGCCGTTCGAGCCGGTGATCGTCCAGTTGGCCACCGGGTTCGCCCCGAGCGCCTCGACGTTCTCGACGTCGTACGTCACGGTGAACGTCGCACCCCCAGCTGGGGTCGTGGCGGGGACGGTGATCACGACAGTGGTCACCACGGCGGCGGTCGGCTCTTCAGCCACGCCCTCCGTGGCGGGCTCGGTCTCGGGCTCGGTCTCGGGCTCGGTCTCGGGCTCGGTCTCGGGCCCCGTCTCCGGCTCGGTCTCGGGCTCGGTCACGGTTCCCGTCTCGGTCTCCGTCCCGGGATCGGGCTGCGACGGGTCGGCGGGGGCCGTCTCCGACGGGTCGGTGGTGGTCGACGGGGTCTCCGTCGCGAAAGCCGGCACCGCCGGCACGATCAGGGCGACGGCAGCAGCCGCCACCAGTGCGCGGATGCGCATCTGTGGTTCCTCCGAGTCTCTTACCCGAGATGGTCTGGGTCGCTTCGCTGCCAGAGAACGCGAGGCGGGCGGACGGAACCTATACCCCCAAGCGCACCGTCCGCACCGGGATTTACTGCCGTGTTACCGACCGGGCGACAACGATGAGACATCTGGCGTAGCCTGATCGTAGGATTGTCTGACAATCAGATGATCTTGGCTCAGATCACCGAGAACGCCCCACAGATGGAGGAGTGCGATGACCCTGCTCAACGAGGCTCAGGCCACCGCTGCGACCAGCTTGACCCCCGCCGCCTTCGCGGCCGCCGAGGCGCACTCCGCGCACAACTACCACCCCCTCGAGGTGGTGATCAGCCACGCCGAGGGCGCCTGGGTGACCGACGTCGACGGCCGCCGCTGCCTCGACATGCTGGCCGGCTACAGCGCGCTGAACTTCGGTCACGGCCACCCCGCTCTGCTGTCGGCGGCCCGTGAGCAGCTCGACAAGGTCACCCTGACCTCGCGTGCGTTCGTGCACGACCAGTTCGCCGAGTTCACCGCCCGCCTCGCCGCGATGTGCGGCAAGGACATGGTGCTGCCGATGAACACCGGCGCCGAGGCCGTCGAGACCGCGATCAAGGTCGCCCGCAAGTGGGGCTACGACGTCAAGGGCGTCCCGGCCGACCAGGCCGAGATCATCGTGATGGCCGGCAACTTCCACGGCCGCACCACCACGATCGTCGGCTTCTCCGACGACGCCGACGCGCGCGACGGCTTCGGCCCGTTCGCCCCCGGCTTCGTGATGGTCCCCTACGCCGACCTCGCCGCGATCGAGGCCGCCATCACCCCCAACACGGTGGCCGTGCTGGTCGAGCCGATCCAGGGCGAGTCCGGCGTCGTCATCCCCGGCGACGACTTCCTGATCGGGCTGCGCGAGGTCTGCACCCGCGAGAACGTGCTCTTCGCCGCCGATGAGATCCAGGCCGGCCTGGGCCGTACGGGCTACACCTTCGCCTGCGACCACGCCGGCGTGAAGCCGGACATGTACATCCTCGGCAAGGCCCTCGGCGGCGGCATCGTCCCCGTCTCGGCCGTCGTCGCCGACCGCGACGTGCTCGGCGTCATCGGCCCCGGCCAGCACGGCTCCACCTTCGGCGGCAACCCGCTCGCCTGCGCCGTCGGCACCGCCGTCGTCGACCTGCTCGAGACCGGCGAGTTCCAGGCCCGCGCCGAGGCGCTCGGCCAGGTCCTGCGCGACCGCCTCCTGGCCATGGTCGGCAAGGGCATCGTCGGCTTCCGCTCCCGCGGCCTGTGGGCCGGCGTCGACATCGACCCGGCCATCGCCAGCGGTCGCGAGATCTGCGAGCGCCTCCTGGCCCGCGGCGTACTCGCCAAGGACACCCACGGCTCCACCATCCGCCTCGCGCCGCCCCTGGTGATCGCCGAGGAGGACCTCCACTGGGCCCTCGACCAACTCGAGGCAGCTGTCTCGGCCTGACCGGCAGCGGAGGTGTAACACGCTGTTACACGGACTATCCGGTCGCTGTGAACGACCGGATAGTCCTACGAACAGCGTGTTACACCTGTCGTGGAACGCACCTCAGTCGACCTCGGCGAGGTCGTCGATGAGCTCGTTCGCCGCCGCGACGGCCAGGTTCTGCAGCCCGCGGAACAGCTCGGTGCAGGACGCCGTATGTTGGTCCGGCGTCATCGTGACCCGGTCGAGATTGCCGTTGGCCAGGACCTGGTTGACCGCCCGTTGCGCGGGAACCCCGATGGCCCCGTTGGTGGCAGTGTTCTTGGTGATCTCGTCGAGGTAGTCGCGCTGAGGTTCCGAGCTCGACGTGTAGAGCGCCGAGAGCGACAGGCGCCACTCAGCCTCGGCCCGAGCAAGCTCGGCGAGCTCCTGCTTGCTGAGAGCATCCGCGCCCGCAGCGCCCGTACCCCGCATGACCTCCCGCTTCGCGAGTGCCTTCGCCATGAGGGTCTTCTGCGTACCGAACGACTGGAAGGCCGGGCCCAGGTGGCCGAGCGCCTCGATCTCGTCGTCGATCTCGGCGTCACCGACATACGGCACGAGCGTCGAGATCGCGAGGAGGTCGTTGGAGAGTGCCGACAAGGCCAGCGCCCCCTGCAGCCGAGTCTCCTCCGTACGCATCATGGATCGCGTCTCCGGTAGGGCGGCCAACGACTGCTGGATCTCGGAGACGAGGTCAGCGAGCTCCTGCTCCCCGCCGTCGATCTTCTCCGCCTTCGCAGTCCAGGTCACGACGGCCTCGTCGGTCTGCTCCTGGATCGGCTTCATCACCACGTCAGGGACGTCCGCGAGGGCGGCGTCGCGCTCGAAGATCAGGTTGATCGCCAGGCCGAACGTGCTGGGCAGGGCCTGCGCGACCGACTCGGCCCGGCGCACCGACGAGGAAGATGTGGAGGTGGGCGACACGGCCGGGTCGGTGGCCCGATCCGCAACGAGAGGCCGCAGCGCGACCCCGGCGATGGCGATGATCCCGGCCGCCATGATGGTCCCGGCGGCGGTGAGCAGTCGCGCCGAGCGCACGCGGCGGCGGCCGCGGCGTACGTCCTCAGAGGGATCCGGGAGCGGGACCGGAACCGTGGCGCCGATGCGGTAGAGGCGCTCGCGCAGCAGGGTGTCGTCGTCGAAGGTGTTCATCGCCGGCCTCCTCGGGCAGCGTCGGGGGCAACGTCGGGGACAGCGAGGCCGGGACGGAGGGCGCGGCGCAGGCTGGCCAGGGCGGCCGAGGTCTGGCTCTTGACCGTCCCGGTGCTGATGCCGAGGTCGGCAGCGGTCTCCTCGACCGACAGACCCCAGTAGTGCCGGAGCACGACGACTCGCCGCTGACCTGCGGGAAGCGCACGCAGCGCGGTCCAGAGCTCGTCGAGGTCCTCGGTGTCCGGGCCGCTCGGCGCCGGCCGGTCGACGATCTCGCCGGCCCGCTCACGCCGCCACGGCCGACGGCCCTCGTCCAAGTGGCTGTTGACCAGCACCCTGCGTACGTAGGCATCGACACTGTCGGCCTTCCGCACCTTTCGCCATGCCGCGTACACCTTCGACAGCGTCAGCTGCACGATGTCCTCGGCGCGATGCTCGTCACCGCACAACAGGTACGCCGCGCGGTACAGGTGCGCGCGTCTGTCCCTGACGTAGGCGGTGAACTCCTCGTCCCTGCTCAACGTCTCTCCTCCTCCGATTCCAACCCCCGACGCCCTATTGACGTAACCGGCACCGGATCGGTTGGGGCCTGGACGACGTGATGGCCTGGAGTGCGAACAGCGAACAGCAGCACCGGGCCCGTCAGCCCCGGATTCTCGTGCGCCACAGATCGTCTTGGCGACCGGCTGCCTCCCACAACTCGTCCACCCCGCTCTCGCCGAGATCGTCGAGAGGTACGAGGAAGTCTCGCGCCAGGAGGTCCGCGAACTCATCGCGACCAGCCAGGGTTCGCGGCTCGCCGCGGGTGACCCCGAGGTGGCGCACGGTCCGTGACAGCAGCAGTGCGGTCGCGCCACCGGCGGGCCGTGCGGCCATCAGCGTGGTCACGTACGGCGAGGACGGAGAGGTCGTGAGCTCCCGGGACCGCGCGGCGAAGTCGCGCAGCTCACGCGCCTCGGTTCGCAGGTCGTAGCTGCTGATGGTGCCGCCTGGATGGTGATGAACTCGCCAGGTCGTACGGTCCAGTCGCTCGATGCGGTAGACGAGACCGTCCTGGTCGCAGGCAAGCTCGCGCAGCGGCAACGGCTCGAGGAACCCATCCCCGATCCCCGCATCGGCAAGCCACGTCTCGCCACCGATCGTCACCAACAGCGCGTTGTGGTTGCCCCACTGCCCGTCGCCGCGCTGTTCACGCATGACACCGGCCTCGACCATCGTCACCTCGAACCCGACTGCTTCGAGCAACAGGGCGAGGGCGCCATTCTGCTCGTAGCAGTAGCCACCCCGGCCACGCACGACGATCTTGTCGACAAGCGCCTCCGGATCGAGACGGACCGGCCGACCGAGCTGGACGTCGAGGTTCTCGTACGGAACGCGCTCGCGCCACGCACGATGCAGGTTCCGCAGGCAGGCCAGGTCCGGCCGGACGGGCCGCGTTTCTCCGAGTCGGTCGAGGAAGGCGTCGATCATATTTTTAGAGTAACTCTAAAATTATTGCCAGTCTAGAATGAGCCGCCATGGGACTCCGCGACACCAAGAAGGAACGGACTCGACGCCGACTCGTCGAGATCGCCTACGAGCTCTTCACTGAACAGGGCTACGACGAGACCACCACCAACCAGATCGCGGCGGCGGCCGAAGTATCCCCGGCCACCTTCTTCAACTACTTCCCGACGAAGGACTCGCTCGTCTTCACCGACGGGCCGGCGATCGCCGAGGTCGGCGTGCGGGCCGTACGCGATCGGTCGCCCGGCGAGCCTCCCGCGGAATGCCTCTCCCGGGCGCTGCGAGCGATGATCGACGCAGCCGCGGGCACGACCCGCGAGCCGGGCACCTCCCTGGAGGCGACCCGTCTCGCACTGGTGACGGCAGTTCCTTCCCTACGAGCGACCTTCGTCGGCAGGGCGCTCACCACCCAGCATGCTCTGGCCGAGGCCCTGTCGACCTCGTACGCCGACAGCCTGGATGAGGAGACGGCTCACGCGATGGTCGGCGCGGCCTTCGGCGCCGCGCTCGCCGTCGGGATGGCGACGTCGGCCGCCGGCCGACCTACGGCCGACCGACTTCTCCGCGCCGCCGCGAAGGCCACCGCGGGCTTCACAGCCTGAGCGAATCAGGGAAGAGCGTCGAGGAGCTCTCTACCGCTTCCCCGGTCCCAAAGCCGCGGAGTCGGCCCTCAGCTCTGCGGCTGCCACCTCCGATCGAGTACGAAGTCGACGGCGCGGTCCACCGGGATCGCGCGGTCGCCGTAGACGCTGACGGTGTAGACGGGGCCCTGGAAGACGACGAGGTTCACCGGGTCAGCGGGCTTGCCCATCCAGCGGCGGTTCTTGCCGAGCCCGATGAAGACCTCGTTGCCATCGACGGTGCGGATGATGCAGCGCTTGTAGACGGCGCGGTGGCACGCCTTGTCCATCTGGATCGGGTTGAGCGTCTCCTCCAGCCGCACCTCGACAAAGCCCGGCTCGCCACTGGAGAAGCTGTCCGCCATGTCCTGCTTGACGTCGGTTAGAACGACGTACGCCTCGTGGTCGAAGCGCATGGGCATGCCGTCGCGCCACGTTGCCGGGGTTCCGGTCGGGACCAGCGTCTTCAGTGCGGTCCTGCCCAGCTCCTTGGCGTCGACCTGAGGCGGCAGATCCGGTTCCGGGACGACCAACCGGGGGTCGGCTGCGGCCGCCATGACCTCCTTCTCCCCGAGGTCGACACCGGAGACGGGGATCGTCGAGTTGTTACCGAACAGCGAGTCGAGCGTGATCGCGACGACCGTCCCGTCGGAGCGCTCGACGGCATAGGTCCGGGCGTTGCCATACGTCGCGACTCTCGCCTCCTTCGCCCCCGGGTGGTCGACGTCCTCACAGGTCCAACCGGGGTCATCGCACAGGAAGCCGACTCCATCCCAACCGGACCCGACGGCAAGCTGAACCATCCCGAGACCGTCCTCGCCTTCGACGGTCCACCCCAGCTTCGTACCGATGGTGCGCCCACTGCCCGCCTCACCGCCCTGCATGTTCGAGACGGTCTCATCGAGATGCTCCCCGGCGGGATCCAGATGCTCGGCGAGGACGTCTCGGTACTTCTGAAGCACCGGGATGTCGCGAGACCACGAGACTCCGTGGCCGTTGAAGGCCGCGGGCCACAGCCCCGTGACGTCGTCCCCGGGGACCTTCACCGGCGCTACCACCCGGTCGGGCACCGGCGACGGCTTCACCGACGTCTCCAGCGGACCTGCGATCTGCTTGTCGCCGCTCAGCAACGACGTTCTCTGGGCGACCACGACACCCCCGGTCGCCACGACCGCCACCGCTGCGGCAGCCGCGACGGGCACCATCCACTTCTTCGTACGACTCTCCTGCGAGATCGCCTGCATCAGTTCCGCCTCTCGCCGCGCCTTCACATGGGGGCGCAGACTGCGTTCAGGAATTCCGGTCATCACTTCTCCCCCTCACCCATGAGCGCGGCGACCCGCTTGCGTGCGCGGGAGAGCCGGCTGCGTACGGTCCCGACAGGGATGTCGAGAGCCTGGGCAACTTGCAGATACGAGAGGCCGTCCCAGGCGATGAGCATCAGGATCTGACGGTCCTTGCGGCTGAGCCGGTCGACAGCCACGAGGAGCTCGGACATCCGGCGCTCCTCATCGAGGCGGCGTACGACTCCGTCCGCGTGGTCCTCGGCGTCGTCGAGCCGCACCACCTGCAGCCTGCCGGCCAGCGCGTTCTGCCGGCGGGCACCACGGGTGGCGTTGCGGCAGACGTTCTCGGCGACCGTGAAGAGCCACGGCATCAGCGAGCCGTCATAGGCCACTGCCCGCTCCCGCACCCGCCAGACCTCCAGGAACGCCTGGGACATCACGTCCTCGGCGAGATTCCAGGAAGCCACGCGGCGGAAGCAGAAGTTGTAGACCGGGTCCGCATAGCGCCCGAACAGCTCCGCCATCGCATCGTGGTCGCCCCGGCGCAGACGCTCCGCCAGACCGCTGTCGTTCTCCGTCACCACGAGTCCGAAGCTCTGGGACTCACTACCTCTCACGCACCCTCTATGTCCGGTAGGCCCGGAGGGGTTCCACTCCGGACGTACCTTTCTCAGGGCCTCAGCTGCGTGCCGAGCAGCTCCAGCAGCACCGGCAGCGATCCCGCGAGCAGCTCCAGCAGCTCCTCGCGTGACAGCCCTGCGGGATCGGCCTTCCAGGACAGCACCAGCTCCTCCGACATCGCCTGCCATCCCCTGACGATCAAGCGGGCGGCCGGGGTGTCGGCGACGAAGTCGACATCGGCCTTGAAGATCCGGGCGCCGAGAGCGCCGAAGGCGTCGTCGTAGATCTGGCGCAGGACGGGGTCGCTGGCGGCGCCGCGGACCATCGAGACGTACCCCTCGTAGTTGGCGTCGACGAAATCCACATAGGCGGTCATCGACGCCAGCAGGCGCTCGACGGGCTCGCCGGTCTCGGGCGGGGCGGTCTGGGCGACGAGTGCGTCGGCAGCGCGGCGTACGACCGCCTCGCGGAAGGCCATCTTGTCGCCGAAGTAGTGGTAGAGGAGCCCGCGCGAGATGCCGGCCTCACGCGCGACCACGTCGATCGAGATCTCGTCGAGGGAGTGGTTCGCGAAGAGGCGAATGCCCAGATCGAGCAGCTGCTCGCGGCGTTGCTCGGGCGTCAGTCTCGTCCGTTGGCTCATGCCCACCATTCTATTGACATCTGTTCAATAGGCAAGAATACTCTCGGTATGACCACTGCTGACCTCACCCATGTCGACCACCTGATCGTCGGTGCCGGCTTCGGAGGCCTGTGCGCGGCGATCAAGCTCGAAGAGGACGGCGAGCGCGACTTCGTCGTCATCGAGAAGGGCTCCGGCGTCGGCGGCACCTGGCGCGACAACACCTACCCCGGCGCGGCCTGCGACGTCCCCAGCCAGCTCTACAGCTACTCCTTCGCGCTCAACCCCGACTGGTCGATGAGCTTCTCGCCCCAGCCGGAGATCGAGGCGTACATCAAGAAGGTCGCCGAGCAGTCCGGCACGCTGGACCGCTTCGTCTTCGACACCGTGATGACCGCCGCGACCTGGGACGAGAGCCGGAAGCGCTGGCTCGTCGAGACCGAGGGCAAGGCCGGGAAGAAGACGTACGCAGCGACCACCGTCATCGCCGGCCCCGGTGCGCTCTCCGAGCCCAAGCTCCCGGACATCGCGGGCATCGAAGGCTTCCAGGGCGAGATCTTCCACTCCGCGCAGTGGAACCACGACGTCGACCTCACCGGCAAGCGCGTCGCGGTGATCGGCACCGGCGCGAGCGCGATCCAGATCGTCCCGGAGATCCAGAAGAAGGCCGCTCGCCTCGACGTCTACCAGCGCACCGCGCCGTGGGTCCTCCCCCGCAACGAGCACCGCTACTCCAAGCTCGAGAAGGCCGCTTTCCGCTACGTCCCCGGCGTTCAGCGGCTCGCCCGCGCGGCGGTCTACTGGGGCCTCGAGGTCCGCGTCCTCGGCCTCGCCGTGCAGCCCAAGCTGACTCTGGCCCACGAGCTGATGGCGAAGAACAACATCCGCCGCGGCATCAAGGATCCCGAGCTGCGCCGCAAGGTCACTCCCGACTACACGCTCGGCTGCAAGCGCACGCTGATCTCCAACGCCTACTACCCCGCGCTGGCCGCCGACAACGTCGACCTGGTCACCGACGGCATCGCCCGGGTGAGCGAGAACGCGATCGTCGCCAAGGACGGCACCAGCCGCGAGATCGACGTCCTCGTCGTGGCGACCGGCTTCTACACCACCGACCTGCCTATCGCTCACGCCATCACCGGCAGCAAGGGCCGCACCATGGCCGAGCGGTTCGTGGAGACCGGGATGAGCGCCTACAAGGGCACCACGGTCCCGGAGTTCCCCAACCTCTTCTTCGTGGTCGGCCCCAACACCGGCCTGGGCCACTCCTCGATGGTCTACATGATCGAGTCGCAGGTGGCCTACATCCGCGACGCGATCCGCACCATGCGCACCAACTCCTACGCGACCGTCGAACCCACCGAGGACGCCACCTCCGCCTGGAACGACGACCTGCAGCGCAAGATGGACAACACCGTCTGGTCCGAGGGCGGCTGCGCGTCCTGGTATCTCGACGAGCACGGCCGCAACACCACCCTCTGGCCGAGCTTCACCTTCCTGTTCCGCCACCTGACCAGCAAGTTCGACGTCGACAAGTACGCCGTCACCGCCGCCACCACGACCAAGGAGAGTGTCCCCGCATGAAGTCCTTCGACGACAAGGTAGTCGTACTCACCGGAGCCGGCTCCGGGATCGGCCGCGCGCTCGCGGTCAACCTGGCCGGCCGCGGCGCCCGCCTGGCGCTCTCCGACGTCAACGAGGCCGGCCTGGCCGAGACCGTCGAGCTCGCCAAGCAGGCCGGGGCCCGCGAGATCAAGGAGGACAAGCTCGACGTCGCCGACCGCGAGGCCTTCAAGACGTACGCCGAGGGCGTCATCGCCCACTTCGGCCAGGTCAACGTGGTGATCAACAACGCCGGCGTCGCGCTGTCGGGCCGGGTCAACGACCTCGACTGGGACGACATCGACTGGATCATGGGCATCGACTGGTGGGGCGTCGTGCACGGCACGAAGTTCTTCCTGCCGGCCCTGATCGAGTCCGGCGACGCGCACATCGTGAACATCTCCTCGCTGTTCGGGCTGGTCTCGATGCCCGACCAGGCCTTCTACAACGCGGCGAAGTACGCCGTGCGCGGCTTCACCGAGGCGCTGCGCGAGGAGATGCTGATCGACGGTCACAACGTCGGCGTCACCTCGGTCCACCCCGGCGGCATCAAGACCGCGGTCGCCCGCAGCGCCCGCGTCTCGGCCAAGGACGACCAGGCCGCGACCGCGAAGTTCTTCGACGAGAAGCTCGCCAAGATGGAGCCGGCTCGCGCCGCGGAGATCATCGTCAAGGGCATCGAGAAGAAGCAGGCCCGCGTGCTGGTCGGCCTCGACGCCCATGTGATCCACAACTTCGGCAAGTTCACCGGCTCGCGCTACCAGGACCTCATCGCGATGGGGGCCAAGTACGTGATGCCGAAGAAGAACGGCTGATCTCTAGACTGAGCGGCATGCGCTTCGAGGCCGGTCACCCTGTTCGTGTCGAGTTCACGAAGTGGGGTGGCCGGCCTCATTGGTCCTTCGCGGGCCTCTACCTCGGCGAGGACGAGCACGGTGAGTGGATCGGCCACCCGGTCGGCACCGAGTTCGCCCGCCCCGGCCATGGCTGGGTCGCCGACTGGGAGTCGGTCAGCCTGGTCCCCCACCACGACGCGGCCCACTTCCCCGCGTTCAACCGGCCCAACGATCGGGTGAGCTCGCAGATATATGTCGACATGTGCACCCCGCCGGTGTGGCAGGACTCGACCGTCACATGCATCGACCTGGACCTCGACGTGGTGAAGAAGTTCGACGGCTCGGTCTACATCGACGACGAGGACGAGTTCGAGCACCACCAGCTCGAGTACGGCTACCCGCCCGAGATCATCTCGATGACCGAGGGCTCCGCCGAGCGCGTCTTCCTCGCGGTCAAGGAGAGCCAGGCGCCGTACGACACGACCCCCGAGCGCTGGTTCGAGGTGCTGAGCGGCCTATGAGTCGGTCTCGGCGACAGGCACCGGGGCTCGGTCCTTCCGCAGCGGACCGACGAGGCGCGGCCCGGACAGGCGCGTCTCGATCCGCCACGACCGGCGACTGAGCGGCTGGGCGATGTATTCGCCCAGATAGACGCCGGAGGCGAGGGCGAGCGCGACCGACGCCGCGGTGAAGAGGGCGACCAGGCCGACCGAGGTGGTCGCCGGCGTCTCCTGGGCGAGCATCGTCAGACCGCGGTAGATCGAGTATCCGGGCAGGAACGGCACGACCGACGAGACCACGACGACCAGCGGCGGCACCTTCAGCCGGGTGGCGACCGAGTAGGCGATCAGACCGATGAAGAGGGCGGCCACGGCCACCCGCCAGGTACGCCCGACGTCGCCGGGTACGACGATCGACAGGATCACGGCGACGCCGGCGATGACCGCGATCGGGGCCAGCGTGCGCTTGGGCGCGTACGCCGCGTAGGCGAAGGCCGCGGCGCCCACCGCACCACCGACGGTGGCGAGCGTGATCGACTGCAGCGACGTGACGCTTCCCGTCACCGCGCCGCTGATCGGCACCCCGACCGCGCCCGCGAAGACCAGACCACCGGTGACTCCGGCGATGATCCCGGCCGTGGAGACCAGCGCCTCCATGATCCGCGCGCTGGCGGTGACATGGAACCCGGTCAGGGCGTCCTGGAGGGCACCCATGAAGCTGATCCCGGCCAGCATCACGGTGATGTTGGCGGTGATCGACGTGGACACGTCGAGGTCCAGCGGCAGCGCCGCGGCGATGACCGCGAGCAGCGTGGCCACACCCGCGCCCGCGACCTGCAGGTAGAAGAGCGGCAGCCGCCAGCGGCGGTGGAGGAAGTGCTGCAGCTGGTCGATCGCGGCACCGGAGATGAAGGCGAGGATGATCACGCGAACCTCACCACCCACGTAGACGGTGAACGCGGCGGCCATCACGGCCATGCCGAGCGTCACCGCCCAGCGCGGCCGGCGGTGGCCGCCGGAGATGATGCGACCCAGCGCGATCCGAGCGCCCTGGAGGTCCACCTCGTCGCGTACTACCTGGCGGACCAGGTGATCGACGGCGGTGAGGTGGTCGTAGTCGATCGTGCGGTTCTTGACCTGGCGGGTGGTGTGGATCGGGATCGCCTCGGGATCGGCCTGATAGCTCATCGAGAGGCTGGTGTAGGTGACGTCGACCTCGGCCTCGCGAAGGCCCAGATGTTGGGCGAGCGACCTCATCGTCGCGGTCACGTCAGCGGCCCCGGCGCCGGTCGAGATCAGCAGCTCACCGACGCGAAGGCAGAAGTCCAGAGTCAGGTTCACCTCTCGCGCATCCACCGTCACAGGGTGCCATTGGGCCGGTGACCGACAGGCATTCACGATGCTCGACAAACGGGCCCGTGCAAGGAACGCTCAATACATGCGGATCGACTTCCATCCCTCCCCCCGACCGACGCTCGGCGTCGAGTGGGAGCTCGCACTCGTCGACCGCGAAACCCGGGATCTGGTCAACGTCGCGGACCATCTCTTCGCCCGGGCCAAGCCTCGGGTTCCCCACCCGGGGCGGATCCACAAAGAGCTGCTGCGCAACACCGTCGAGATCGTCACCGGGATCTGCGGGACGGTCGAGGAGGCGATGGACCAGATCCGCGAGACGACCGTCGGCGTGGTCCGTGCCGGTGACGATCTCGGTGTGGATCTCTTCGGCGCCGGGACCCATCCGTTCGCATCCTGGACGACGCAGGAGCTGTCCGCGGGGCATCGCTACCAGGAGCTGATCAACCGCACCCAGTGGTGGGGCCGGCAGATGCTGATCTGGGGCGTACACGTGCACGTCGGGATGCCGGAGCGGGACCGGCTGATGCCGGTGCTCAACGGGCTGCTGACCTACTACCCCCACTTCCAGGCACTGTCGGCCTCGTCACCGATCTGGGCGGGCGTGGACACCGGCTACGCCTCCAACCGGGCGCTGATGTTCCAGCAGCTGCCGACCGCCGGGCTGCCGTTCCAGTTCGCGACGTGGCAGGAGTTCGAGGCGTACGTCTCGGACCAGTCCGTCACCGGCGTGATCGAGGACATCAGCGAGATCCGCTGGGACATCCGGCCCTCGCCCCGGATCGGCACCATCGAGAACCGGATCTGCGACGGGGTCTCCACGGTCCAGGAGCTGGCCGCGATCGCCGCCCTGGCGCATTGCCTCTGTGTCGACCTGGACTCCCGGGTGGCGGCCGGGGAGCCGGTCGCGACGATGCCGCCGTGGCACGTCCAGGAGAACAAGTGGCGCGCCGCCCGCTACGGCCTGGACGCGATCGTGATCCTCAACGACGCCTCCGAGGAGCGGCTGGTCACCGAGGACCTCGCCGACCTTCTGGTGCGCTTGGAGCCGGTGGCCGCGCGCCTGGGTTGCGAGAAGGAGCTCGCAGGGGTGCACGACATCATCCACAAGGGTGCCTCCTACCAGCGACAACGCGCCATCGCGGCCTCCACCGAGGGCGACCTGGTCGCGGTCGTCGACTCGGTCGTACGTGACCTGCGCGGGTCGCTCTAGCGAGGCGGCAGGGGTGGCAGCGCGTCGGTCGCCTCGAACTGCCCCATCCCGGTGACCCCGAGCAGGTCGACGATGATCGACCTGATCTGGACGAGGATGACCTCGGCGTTGAGCGACTCCGTACGCTCCACCTCGGCCGAGTGCTCGCCGACCGCGAGCAGCACCGACCTGGCCTCCTGGCTCAGTCCGTCCGGGCTGCGGCCAGCGCGGAGCTCGGTCTCGACGACGTCGACGGCGTCGGCGAGACCGAAGGCCAGCTGGTAGTAGCTCTCCGGGACCACGTCCCCGCGGTAGGCGGACACCGCCGCCCGCCGCACCAGGACCCGGGTGCTGCGCAGGGCACGGTCGAGGGGCTCGACGAGCTCGGCCATGCGATGTACGTGGCTTCGATGTCGGAACCGGAACGGCGAGACGGCCAGCACTGACATGCCTTCGTCGGAGGCGTCCTGCAGCTCGCGGATCAGCGGGTCGGTGGCACGCGCGTCGGCGAGCACCTTGAGCCCGTGGACCGCATCCGCGTCGAGCATCACCTGGCCGGCGGCACGCAGCAGCGAGGCGATCTTCTTGGCCACCACGGCCGCCTGCTCACCCGGCCGCCGCAGCGGCGCGGCGGGCACGATCGAGGCGGCAACCAGCGCGACCGCACCGCCGATGAGCGCGTCGGTCCAGCGCGTGAACGCCGCGCCGGGCGTCGGCAGCAGCCCCATCACGAAGATGGACTGCACCGCGGCCTGGTTGCGGAAGACCTGGCCCGACGAGATGAAGATCCCCACTGCCATGGCCATCGCGACCACCAGGGTCATCTGCCAGGCACCGTCGCCGATGACCTGCACCACGACGTCGCCGAGGAACACCCCGAGCGCCACCCCGATGGTCACCTCGGTCACCCTCCTCAGCCGCTGGCCGTAGGAGGTGCCGAGGCTGACCACCGCCGCGATCGGCGCGAAGACGGGTTGGGCGTGGCCGAGCAGAGTGGCCGCGATGAACCACGCCACCCCGGCTGCCCCGGCGGCCTGCAGCACGTGCCACCGCTTCGACTTCAGCCGCGCCAGCCGGCGGCGTACGTCGGACTCCACCTGGTCACGTGTGACCCTGGGAGTGGAGAACGCCATGCGCAGATCCTAGGGCAGCCGGGCGCCCGGGATCAGCGGGCGAGGGTCACCGAGACGGACTGACTGCCGCAGCCGTTGGCGGAGGTGAGGTTGGTGAGGGCGGACTTCTCGGTGCTGTCGACGGAGAGGCGCCAGCGGATCTTCACCGACACGTACTCCTTCAGGTAGCGGCACTTCTGGAGGTCGGGCATCCACTCGGCCGGGTCGGCGTCGGACTTCTCCTGGTTCTCGTTGTCGGTGACGCCGACGAGGGAGCCGTAGTAGCCGAGGTCGTTGGCGTAGTTCTTGCGCTCGGTCGAGGTCCAGGTGCGGGCGCCGGAGTCCCAGGCCTCCGCGAGCGGGACCATGTGGTCGATGTCGATGTCGCTGGTGGCGGTCCAGGAGAGGCCGTCGTAGTAGGAGTACCAGCGGCCGCCCGACAGCGAGCAGCTGGAGCCGACCGTCGGGGCCTCCTCGGCCTCCGCGATCAGCACCTCGTTGCGGGTGCTGCAGCCGTCGCCGTCGGCGTCGATCCAGTGCTGGAAGAGGTCGCGGCTGTAGCCGGTGCGGTTCTCGGTCGCGACCGAGAGGTCGCCGATGGCGGTCGAGAGCGGCTGGGAGTAGGACTCGGCGTGCGCTGCCGCCGGAATCGTGAGCGGCACGAGTGCGCCGCAGGCGAGGATGAACAGGCCACGGAGTTTCATGGGGGTCTCCCGAGGTGAGGTGTTCGGTCGCCCCTGACGATGCCGCGTTTTACGCGCCCCGTGTAACCCAGTTACCAGATGTTTCGAGAAGTTCACCAAGAGGCGCGATCACGCCGAGATGAACGGCTCCGTCAGATGCGGCGTCGCCAGGTGAAGCGTCGCCAGATGAAGCGTGCCGACGGCTTCGCGGCTGAGCATGCGCTCCCTCGAGAGCCTGGCCACCTCAGGATCGATCTCGTGTGAGTAGGCGAGCTCGGGGTGGAGCAGTTGGAGCGCGTGCACCAGGAGGTCGCCGGTGACAAGCGCCAGCTCGCGCCCCTCGCCGACCAGCACGCTCTGGTGCCCGGGCGTATGACCGGGCGTGGCGACCGCGCGCCCGGCGCGCAGGGACGTGTCACCGTCGAGGAGCCGGAGCCGACCGGCCGCCGTGAGCGGGTCGGTGAGGGTCTCGCGAAGCTGGGGGTTGAGCGCGTCGAGGGCGTCGTACTCGGCCCGCTGGAGCAGGTATTCAGCGTTCGGGAAGTAGGGACGGCGGCCGTTGGCCTCGGTCACGACCGCCCAACCGACGTGGTCGGTGTGCAGATGCGTGAGCACCACGGTGTCGACCTCGGCCGGGTCGATGCCCGCAGCGTCGAGCGACTGAGGAAGCACGCCGGGCACGGGCGCCCACGAGGCGGCCGGGCCGTCTGCCGGACCGATCCCGGCGTCCACGACGGTGATGCCCTTGTCGCCGCGGATCGCGTAGGCACGGAACTGGAGCCGCCAGCGGCCCTCGGCGTCGACCGCGTCCGGATCGTAGTCGTCGACCTCGGCCCACTGAGCGGCCGTGGCCCCGGGGAAGGCGTCGGCGCGCGGGGAGAAGAACAGGCCCTCGCCGTCGGCGAGCGCGATGATCTCGGTCGAGCCGATCCGGAGGCGGGGAACACTGAGGGTCATGGCCGCGATCCTGCCAGGCCTGGCCTCCTACGCGCCTCGCGTGACGCCAGACATCTCCAGAAGCTCACCCAGGTCGCGCTCGACCAACGCCTTCGCGCCGCCGTTGCCGTGGGCCGCGACCACGGCCCGCAGCCGCGCGCGGGTGACGTCGGAGACGTACGCCATCTCGGCCTTGGCCGCGTTCGAACCCGGCCGGGTCGTCTCGGCGATCTGGACCGACCAGCAAGTACGCCGCGCCCCGTCCTCCACGTTGGCCAGCGCGACCGCGTGGCCGGTGGTGCCGGATCCGGCGAAGAAGTCGAGGACCCTCGCGTCGGTCGGCATCGTGGCCAGGATCCGCCGGATCAGACCGGTCGGCTTGGGCGACTCGAACAGCGGCCCCACCAGCGACTTCAGCTCCGCGACGGCAGTGTCGGTCGAGCCGATCTCCTCGGCCATCCAGATCGTGGTGAGCTTCTTGCGCCTCGCCTCGCCGGAGGCGTCGCGGGAGAGCCAGTCGCGCTGGTAGACGTCGACCCGCTCCCCCAGCTTCCCGCGTACGCGACGGCACATCAGATCGTGGGGACGGGCCGCGATCAGCGGGGCGCTCCACCGCCAGACCGCGGGGCGACCGTCACCGAAGACCGGCCAGATCTCCTGGCCGCCGGCGAACGGCTCGACCGCGACGCGACCGGTGTCCGGGTCTCCCCACACCGGGAAGTGGAGGGTCCTGGCGGTCGCCGGGTTGAACTTCTTGTTGGTGTTGCGCAGCGGCAGCCGCCGGTAGTGGCGCCCGTCGTCGGTGACGAGCGGGAAGTCCTGCTCGTTGACGGCCTCGGGGATGCTCGACTCCAGCGCGCAGGCCCGGGCGTCCTTGGCGTAGACCAGCAGATACTCGTGGGACGTCGCGAACCCGTTGCCGAGCTGGCGGCCCTTGGGGTTGAGGTTGACCACGATCTGCGCGAGCTGGTTGCGCTCCTCGAAGACCTCGTCCATCAGCACCTTGAGGTGGGCGGCCTCGTTGTCGTCGATGGAGACGTAGATCGCCGCGCGCTCCGACATCACGGTGCGCGCCGCCTGCAGCCGGGGCCTCATCATGGCGACCCAGGCCTCGTGGCGACTGGCCCGCCGGCCGTCCTCACCGCGCCGGTCGTCGTGGTAGGCGAAGAGGCTGCCGGTGTTGTAGGGCGGGTCGATGTAGATCAGGTCGAACTTCTCCCCCGCCACCGAGAGCGCCCGAAGAACGTCGAGGTTGTCGCCCTCGACGAATGTGTTCCACGGCTCCCCCACGCGGGGAACGTTAGCCGACCGGGATATCAGTGCTCAGCAACGCGACCGATCGCTCCGCCACCAGGCACTGGATCTTGGTGCTCTTCGGCGGCGTGACGCTCAGGACCACGTCATCGCCGGTCGTGCCCGCCGTGATCGTAGCCGGGTCCGGGGCCTCGCAGCCGTCGTAGACCGTCTGGGCATAGAGCCGCTGGCCGGGCGGGACGTGGGCGAGCAGCGTGGTCGCCTCGGTGGTGAAGGATGCCTGCAGCGAGGTGCCCAGCGTGGCCGCGTACGCCTTGATCGCAGCCTCGTCCGGAAGGGGCGTCGCGGTCCTCTCCAGGTCGCCCTCGGCCGCGCCGCCGGCGGAGACCAGGCCGCGTACGGGCTTCTCCGAGCTCGGCGGACGGGACGGCTCGGGCTGAGGCTTCGGCTTGGGCATCGGGGTTGCGGAAGACGAGGCCGACGGGCTCGAGGCCGGGTCGGTCGCTTCATCGGGGGTGCCGCAGGCGGAGACCAGGAGCGCCGTCGCAGCGAGTGCGAGTGGGAGAGGACGCGTGGGGTGCATATTTCACATACTCCCCACGGCACCTTGCTGTTGCACCCCCGACCGGCACGTCGTTACTGAGATGGAAGGATCACGCCGTGGCCCGCTTCACCCAGGCCGAGCTCCAGACCTACTACGGCGCCTCGGTCCCCGACCTCCTTCCGGCAGACGACCAGCCCCTGCGGCTCCTCTTCGTCGGCATCAACCCCGGCCTGTGGACGGCAGCGACCCAGACCCACTTCGCGCACCCGCTCAACCGCTTCTATCCGGCGATCTTCCGGGCCGGGATCACCACCCGGCCGATCGACGCCTCCGCAGGGATGACAGCGGAGGACCGCGACTACTTCCGGGCCCGGGGCATCGGCTTCACCAACATCGTCCGTCGTGCCACCGCGAAGGCGTCCGAGCTCAGCAACGCCGAGCTCAAGGAGGGCGGCGCCGAGCTGTTCTCCCTGGTCGCACGTCGGAAACCAGCCGTCGTCGCGATCGCCGGGATCACCGCCTACCGGACCGCGTTCAACCGCCCCAAGGCCAAGCAGGGCCTCCAACCGGAGCCGCTGGCCGGCGCCGAGCTCTGGGTCGTACCGAACCCGTCGGGCCTCAACGCCCACGAGACCGTCCCGACCCTGGCCGCCGCCTACGCCGAGGCCGCCCGCGCCGCCGGCCTGATCTGACCCGCCCGCCCGCCCGCCCGCCGAAGAGTCGATTTTTGACGTCGAATGGTCCATTCGACTTCAGAAATCGACGTCTCAGCGTCAGAAACTGACCTCTCGGCGGGAGGTCAGAAGCTGCGGGAGGTCAGAAGCCTGTCGGGGCTTCCGGCAGGTCGGGGACGCCTAGTTTGGCGAGGAGCGCGATTGCGGCTTCGGGCGAGACCCGCGACGACTGGGAGTGGAGCATGTCGTCGACGGCGAGGTCGACCTCGGCGGTGAGGCAGACGAGCACGTCCTCACCCTCGGCCTCGGCAGGCCCCTGGAAGGCGAGCACGGGCAGGTAGGCGAGGTCGAGGGAAGCGGTCTTCTGGAGAAGGCGTACGGCGGCGAGCACATCGGCCCGCGGATCGGCGACCTCCAGCGGGCGGCCTTCGACGGACGCCGCGCCCGAGGCCGGCACCTCGACCATGCCCGCGGTCGAGGGGATGTCGTGCTGCTCGATGACCGCGACCCCACCTGGATGCACCACGACCGCCTCGAGCTCCCGCGAACCGATGCTCACGTTGAGCACGACCAGCGCCGACTCGAGCTGGCCGAGCGCCTGACGGAGCTTCTCCTCGCCGAAGGTCTCCGGGGCGCCGAGGTCGAGCATCCAGCCGCCCGCGGCGGTGGCCACCCACGAGGCGGTCTCCTGCTCCTTCAGCGCCACCAGCTTCTCGGCCTCCTGCCGCAGCCGGTCCCGCTCGAGGGCCGCGTCGTGGGCTCGGCGCCGCTCGTCGTCGAGCTCGGCGCGCAGCATCGCGACCTCGCTCTCGGCCAGCTGCTGCAGCTCGCGGCGCCGCTCCGCCTCCCGGGCACGCTCCTCGGCCCGCTGCTTCTCGGCCCGCAGCCGGGCGACCTCGAAGCGGCGTACGCCCTCTTCGAGCAGCCCGAGGGTGCGGTCGGAGACCGCGACATCGGCGCCCGACTCGAGCCGGTCCCGCAGCGCACCCCAGTTGACCTCGGGGTGGTCGGTCACCAGCGCGTCCAGCACCTTCACGAGTACGTCACCCTCGACGCCCACACGCGAAGCCAGTGAGGCCTGGTTGAACCGAGCCGGCGCGGGCGCCGCGGTCGGGGCCGGAGCCAGGCTCCACTGCCCCGGCGGCCCCTCGACGAAGCCGCCCGAGTTCAGCACGGCGAGCAGCTCCTCCTCGGTCAGCAGCACCCGCTTGCCCTTCAAAGCGGCGCGCAGGACCTGCAGGCTCAACGGAGCCCGCAGGCGCAGGATCTCGGCGACGGCCGGCATGGAGGAATGAGGCATAGGGGCTGGTTAGGGGGTTGTTCTCGCAAGCGCCGCGATCGTACACCGCAGCACCGACATTCAAGCCCCGCCAGAGCCGTTCCGAACAAACACGCGAAGGCCCCGGACACCGACTGGTGCCCGGGGCCTCGCGGTCGAGCCGGTCGAGTGCTAGTCGAGCGGCTTCAGGTCGAAGTCGTAGACAGTCGTCTGACCAGCCACGATCTGCGCCTTCTTGGTCGCCGGGACGAACCCGTCGGCCGCGACGACCACCTGGAGCGGCGCGTTGGACTTCTGCATCCAGTACCCGTAGGTGCCGTCCGCATCAGTCCGAAGCGTCACGTCGTACGACACGCCGTCGAGGGCCACCACAGCACCCTCGAGCGCCTCACCAGAACCCGTCACCGTGCCCGTGATCTTGCCCCAGCCAGCGGGCGCCTTCACGATCATGGTCGCCGGGACCGGCGCCACGGTGTAGGGCGTGTTGTTCCCGATGACCACGTCGGCCGTGTAGGTGCCCGGCTGGTCGACCGTGGCGGCGAACGTGGCGATCGCGGTGACCGACTTGCCCGGCGCCAGGGTGAACGACGGCGGCTGTACGTCCAGCCACGCGATACCACCGCCGCCACCGGCCTCGCCGGTCACATCGAGAATGATGTTGGAGTCGGGGAACCCGAGCTCCGCGGCGTCGGTCGGCTCCGGCGTACCGCAGGCGTCGGAGGCCAGGTAGGTCGGCGACGTCTCGGCGGCGGCGTTGCCACCGAAGTAGACCGCACCACCGGCGACGGAGACGACCAGGATGTCGTCCGGCGCGATCTCCGCCGACGCCGCGATCGGCACGGTGTAGGTCGCCCCGAAGTCGCCGGTCACCGTCGTCGTACCCGACCCGATCGGGGTCAGGTTGGCGAAGGTGAACGCCGCACCCTCCGGCAACGTGTAGAGCGTCGCCGTCACCGGCGTGCTCCCGTTCGCCGACTCCTGGACCGCGAAGCTCACGCTGGTGGGCGTGAAGCCGCCGGAGATCCCGAAGTCACCGGGTGAGTAGGTGCGCAGGATCGTCGTGGTCCCCGAGGGGCACGCGACCGAGCTGGCCTGCACGACCTCGTGCGAGCTCGAGTGGGACAGGGTCGTCTCACCCGCGGGGGTCGGCGCGAGAGCGGTCACCGAGGGCTGCCCCGACGAACCGAGCTTGCTCCCCGACTTCGACGAGGTCAGGCCCGACGCCTTCGAGCCGGCGCCCGGCTTGGTCTCGACCGTCGTGGCCTTCTTGGTGACGCTCTTGGTGACACCGGCCGAGGCGGTCTTGTCGCCCTGGATGACGATCTCCTCGCCGGTGGCACCCAGATCGACCTCGGCGGGCGCTGACCCGGTGTTGGTGATCTTCAGGTTGCGGGAGACCGAGCCACCCATCGCGAGGCTGGCGTTCAGCGCCGTCTGGGTGACGGCGAGCTGGCCGGCCTTGAGCTGGGCGTTGGAGGTGAGCGTGGTGTCCTCGGCGACGGTGAGGTTGCGGCTGATCGGGTCGTAGTCGGGCGCAGTGAAGCTCACGCCGTACTTCCCGGTCACCAGGTCGACGCTGTAGGAGCCGTCGGCGCCGGTCTCGACCGTCTTGACGGACCCGCCGGCGGTCGGGGTCAGGGTGACCTCGGCGCCGTCGATGCCTGCCTTGGTGTTGTAGTCCTTGACGACACCGGAGACCGTGCCCATCGGGGCCAGGTCGAAGGTGATCGACTTGTTGTCGCTCAGCGAGGCGGTGTTGAGCGAGAACTGGGTGCCGATCGTGCCGGTGGCGTTCTCGATGCCGATCGTGGCCGAGCCGCCCAGGGCCCGGTCCGCGGTGGGCAGGTCCCCGTAGCCCAGCTCGACCCGGCCGTCCTCGAAGAGGGTGACCGAGAAGTCGAGCAGGTCTGAGCTGTTCAGCGGGTAGACGTCGCGCCACTCGATGACGAACGCGTCCACGCCGTCGACCGTCGTCGCTGCGGTGAACACGTCGGCCTCACCGCGGGCGTCGAGGTCGTCCCAGAACGGGTAGATCGCCGCGTTCGGCACGGCCGTGGACGGGATCGCCCCGTTGCCGTAGGCCGTGCTGGACGCGAGGAAGTTCACGTGACCGTTCGATGCGACGTACGCCTTGGCGTAGCTGCCGCCGTAGAGCGGGAAGCTGAACGGCAGGTCCACCGAAGCGGCGGCGTCGTCACCGTCCAACCCGAGCGCGGTGGTGCCGGAGCGTACGCCGCTCGAGCCCTCCGAGCAGAAGTAGCCGTAGCCGTCGTAGGAGAAGACCACCTTGACGTTGTGCGTCTTCGCGCCCGTGACCTCGATCTCGGAGCTCGTGGCCTCGGCACAGCCGGACCCCTCGGTGAAGATCGTGTACGTCCCCTCCGGGACGCCCGCGATCGAGTAGGTCCCGTCGGCGCCCGAGGTCGCGGACAGGTTGCCCGGCGAGAGCTGGACCTCGGCCCCCGCGATCGGGGCGTTGGTGCTGGCGTTGGTGACCGAGCCGCTGACCGTGTGCTTCGGAGCCTCGGCGAGGTCGAAGTCGACGGTCGTGGTGGCGTCCTGGGTGACCGTCGCGGACCCCGTCTCGGTGACGAAGCCGAAGGCGGAGGTGGTCAGGTCGTAGTCACCGACGAAGACACCGGCCGAGAAGTGGCCCTCGGCGTCGGTGGTGAGGGTGCGGTCGAGAGCCTCGCCGTCGAGCTCGACGGTCGCGCCCTCGATCGGCTCGCCGCCACTGGTGACGGTGCCGGCGACCGTGCCGCCCTCGGCCGGAGCCAGGGCGATCAGGCGCGCCAGGTCGAGGTAGCCCTCGCCGTACACGTTGTTGTTCTCGGCGGTGCCACCGCAGGTGGTGTCGTCGGCGTCGGTCGCCGCCTCGTTGAGCAGGCGGCGGGTCTCCTCGACGTTACCGATCAGGGTGGGGTTGTAGCTCCACAGCGCCGCGACGGCTCCCGCGAGGTGCGGGGCGGCCATCGAGGTGCCGTTGTAGCTGCCGTACGAACCACCCGGGAGGGAGGAGCGTACGTTCACGCCCGGTGCCGCGATGTTGGGCTTGACCAGGCCGTTCTGGCCCGAACCACGGCCCGAGAAGGAGGCGACGGCTCCGGAGGAGTCGACCGCGCCCACCGAGTACGTGAGCACGTTCGCGCCCGGGGAGGACGTCCCCTGACACATCGAGCCCGGGTTGCCGGAGGCCCACGAGGAGAACTGGCCGGCTGCGTTCCAGGCGGCGTTCACGTCGTCGAAGAAGGAGTCGATGTAGCCGACGCCGTTCCAGCCCCAGGAGTTGTTGATGACATGCGGGCGCTTGGCGACGTCCGGGTTCTCACCGGCGGCGTCGGTCGGCTCCAGCAGCCACCAGCCCGACTCGAGGAGTCCGGCGTCGCTGCCGCAGCAGCCGTTGGTCTCGATCCACTCGGCGTCGGGTGCGACACCGATCTGGTTGCCGGCGCCGTCGTCTCCGATCATGGTGCCCATGGTGTGGGTGCCGTGGCCGTCGAGGTCGCAGGGACCGCTGGAGCAGTCGCCGTAGGCGTCATACCAGTTGTAGTCGTGGGTGAAGGTGCCGTCACCGTTGTTGCCGCGGTACTGGTTCACCAGTGCCGGGTGGGTGTAGTCGGTGCCGGAGTCGACGCTGGAGACCACGATGCCGGCGCCGGTCGCGCCCTGCTCCCACGCCTCGGGAGCGTTGATGAAGTCGATGCCCCACTCGATGCCCTGCGGCGCCTTGGTGGCCGTCTCCTCCTTGACCGGCTCCACGAGCGAGAGCTTGGCCCGCTCGTGGACGGTCTTGATCTCCGGGTCGGCGGCCAGCTTCAGCGCCAGGTCCTCGGAGCCGTCCTTCACCAGGATCGCGTTCGAGATCGCGTACGTCTTGTAGCTGACCTTGGCGGAGTCGAGCTCGGCGACCGCGCCGGCCTGAGATGCCTTCGCCGTCTTCTCGAGCGCGTCGACGACGTACTGGCCACGTTCGGTCCAGTCGTCGATGGAGGAGGCCGGGCCGAGGTTGGCCTTGTCGGAGAACCGGAGCCAGAAGTCGGTCGAGTCCGACTTCTCGAACTTCGACTCGAGGGTGGACGTGAGCTTGGCCGCGGGGGCCTTGTCGTCGGCGGTAGGGGTGCCGGCGAATGCGGGGGTGGCAAGCATCGCAGCCGTTGCGGCGAGTATGCCTGTGGCTGCTACGGCCGATCGGCCGAGGCGTGAATATCTCAAGGTGGGTCTCCTTGCGGAAACCGTCGGCAAAACCCGCGAACAGAGATCGTGCACATTTCCCGGGTAATGCGGACGGATCGATTATTGCCAGGGGAAAGCGTTCTCCGGATTTGTTACAACCGCAGTCATTCGAGGCGCCCGAGCGCGGCAGATACCTGCCAATGTCGTAAAAGCGTCACCGGGACTAGACAAGTTGGCGAGGCAAATATGACACCTCCGCGTCATTGACACCCGCCCCCGGTATCGGCGTCGACGAATGCTCCGTCAAAGGCCGGGTCGTTGACGTAGGTCCGCTTTCCGTTCGCTGTACGTTTTTGTAAAAGGAGGGGCATGTCTGCGATCAAGCGCGTGACGAACACGTCCGAGGCCGAGGCGCTGGCGGCGTTGCTCAACGGCGACTCCCGCACGAGACCGACCGTGGTGGTGACGGTTGCGTCAGGACACACCGAGCCCTACGCCGACGTCGAGCGGATCGCGGCCGAGATCGGCGACCTCGCCGACCTCTACCTGGTCACGACCGGCGGACACACCTGGGCCTTCTCCAACAAGATGACGCCGGGCACCCAGGTCTACGGCGGCGCCGGACGGGTCTACCCGGTCGGCCTGGCGTGGAACATCGACCTGCTGCAGGCCCCGCTGCGGTTCGCGTGGAGCAAGTCCGAGGGCCGCAAGCTCACCGGGCAGCTCATCGACGACGCCCTCGACATGGCTGCGGCGGCCGGCCTCTTCGACAGCGCCCGCACCGCCTCCACCCGCGAGCGCCGCGCCGGCACGGTGCGCTCGATCATGAGCGAGCGCGCGCTGGTGGACCTAGTTGGTGGCGACATGGCCTCGGTCCCGCCCCAGCTCGCCCAGGCTGGGGTCCCGATCGAGCGCGTCCTCGCTCCCGGGATGCACGTCGACGGCGTACTGGAGAAGAAGTCGCGCTGGCTCGACATCCGGGAGAGCCGCCCCACCGCCGAAGAGGCATTGAAGACGTACGCCGCCGGGGACGTCGTCCCCGCCGAGGTCCGCTCCGTGCTGGCCGGCTCGGCCGACCTGCGCCTGCATCCCGACGTCACCGTCGAACTCTTCCGCTCGGATGTGACCGGCGACCCCGACGACGACCTCTCGGCGCTCCTCACCCCCGGTGAGGTCGTGCTCGCGCGGGTCGTCGCCACCGGACCCAAGTGGCGGCTGTCGCTGCGCGAGGTCCGCGAGCACGACACGGCCCGCGAGGCTCTCGCCCTGTACGCCGGTGGCCCGCCCTGGCTCGACCCGGATGCTCCGCCGCCTGCGGTCGTCGAGCATGTCGATCCCGAGCCCGCACCTGCTGAGGTCGCTCCGGTGGTCGAGCCGATCGAGCCGGTTGAGCCTGCTGCCGAGCCCGTGGTCGAGGCTCCGGCCAGGCCGGCGATCCCGAGTCCCGCGATGATGCCGCGGCGCAAGGGCGAACCGGTCCGCGCGGTCCGGCCGGCACCCGCGCCGGCGCCATCGCCCGAGCCCGTGCCGGAGAAGGAGCACGCGCCGGCGAAGAAGGCCGCGGTGCAGTCGATGTCACTGCAGGTCACCGCGATCAAGGCCGAGAAGGCCCATCTCGAGGCCGAGCTGACCGAGCTCCGCGACCAGGTCTCCGGGCTGCGCAACGAGCGCGTGCAGTTCGCCAAGGACCTCGCCCGCGCGGCCCGTCAGGTCGAGACCCGCGACGCCGAGCTGGCCCGGATGCGCTCCCAGCTGCGCCGCGCCAAGCAGCGCACCGCCCCGCCCGACGTCGCCCTGCCCGTCTTCGCCGACCGCGAGCGCGGCTTCCGTCACCTGGTCGAGGCCGCCTGGGCCCGCCGGATCCCGGTCGGCGAGCAGCCGACCCGGCCGCTGCCGACGTACGCGATCGGCGAGCGGTTCCTCGACAGCGTCGACGCGCTCGAGGGCATCGCCGTCGACAAGATCGCCGACGTGGTCATGGAGGTGCTCACCGGCCTCGCGGAGCAGTCGACCGGCCGCGAGCTGCACCAGCTGCGTACATCTGCCGGGGGCAACGCCGCGCCACAGTCCCGCACCGATGGCGCCGTCTGCTACCGCGTCTCGATGCAGATCCACACACCCAGCGCCCGCCGGCTGCATTTCTGGAAGTGCCCCGACGGCACCATCGAGCTCTCCCGCGTCGTCGTCCACGACGACATGGAGCCCTAGGTCGGGCTCCGCGGTCGACCCGAGATCGGCAGTTCTCGGGACGCCTGTCGTCGATCGATCTATATTGTTTTTCGATAAATCTCTATCGAAAAACGGAGAGCCATGCGCCACAATCGCGCGTTCGCCATCGCCGCCTGGATCGCCCTCGCGGCAGCGGCGGTCACCACCCTCGCGGCGCTGGCGGTAGTCGCAACGGCCGTGTCCGGGCTGTCCGGGCGCACCGAACTGCCCCAGCGGATCAGCCTCATCCCCGGCACCGATCTGATCGACCTGAGCTACCAGCCGTCGTGGGAGGTCTCGGCGTACGCCGACATCTGCCCACGCATCGATCTCGACGTCGATCCCACCAACCTGGACTGCGAGAACGCCCACTTCCACCACCTGGAAACGCAGCGGGAAGGATACGTCGTGATTCCGGACGATGTCCGGGCCGTGGGAGTCTTGTTCGAGGGCCGCATGTACTTCGAGACCGACCCCGGCTGGAACCCACTGATCGCGTCGTTGTACGCGATGACCGCGCTCAGCCTGCTCATCGTCGCCTTTCTCCTCACCCAACTCTGGCTGCTGCTGCGCGCGGCCTCCCAGGGCGAACCCTTCACCGACCGCGTCGTCCGCCGGCTTCGGATCATCGGTGCGACCCTGATCGCCTGGGAGTTCGTGGAGCCGTTCCTGTGGTTGTTCCTCAGCCCGAAGGCCTGGGACTACCACCTGGCGACGTACAGCGACGTCAACAACCTTGAACTAGGCTCCATGGAGCCCGGCATGGAGCTCACCCCGATCGCCTTCGGGATCCTGCTGCTGCTCCTGGCCGAGGTCTTCAAACGTGGTGTACGCCTGGAACACGAACAGAGGCTGACGGTCTGATGGCGATCGATGTCCGACTCGATCACGTCCTGCTCGACCGGAGGATGACCCTCACCGAACTGAGTGACCGGGTCGGGATCACCCTTGCCAACCTCTCGATTCTCAAGACCGGCAAGGCGCGAGCGATCCGCCTCTCCACCCTCGACGCCATCTGCCGCGAGCTCGACTGCCAACCCGGCGACCTGCTGATCCATGTCCCGGACGAGTCCAGGCTCCCGCGTTCGTCACCACGGTGACCGGCGTCAGCGTCAGCCCCAGCACCAGGTCAGCAGCCCGATGAGCGGGTCCGGGATCGACTCGAGCTCGACGGCCTCGCCGAGGATGGCGCCGTAGCGGATCTTGCGTCCGGACGCGGTACCGAAGAAGCGGTGCAGCTGGTCGGCGACCTCCTCACCGCGGTGCTCGGGCTGGTTCTGCAGCGTACGGAATTTTCCGCCCTCGCCGTTGGCCTCGAGGATCTCGACGATCCGCGCCGCCCCGATCGCCCGGATCATCTCGTCCTCGAGGTCGCGTCGGCACGCGAAGAACCCCTGCCCGGAGAGGTCCTCCCCGAGCTGCCGGCCGAGCGCATTGGTGACGAAGTGCTCCTCGGCCTCGTCGTAGAGTCCGCCGACCCGATGCCCCGCCGCCGTCGTCTCCCGGATGAACCGTCCAGCGTTCCCGGCGCCGCCCATGGAGACGACCTCGATCCCGAGCTCGGCGAGCTCCACCCCGTAGCGCGGAGCGAGCGCCTCCACCAGAGCCTTGTCGGACTCGCCCTCGACAAGCAGCGTGATCGGTCGCGTCATGGCGCACACGATAGAAGAACGTACGCCGCCGCGCCTGTTCCATATATGCAACAAGTCGCCATAGGGTTGCAAATATGGAACAGGACGTCGGCCGCCTCGTCGCCGAGTGCATCGAGCACTCGGGGCTCAACGCACGGCAGGTGGCTGCGCGCGCCGGCGTGGCCGCGTCCACGGTCCACCGGATCCTCAACGACCAGGTCAGTCCGTCGGTCGCGACCCTCCACAACATCACCGCCGCCTGCGGGCTCGACCTGACGATGAGCACCTCGACGCTGGCGTCCCCGGCAGCCGCCGCGGCGGCACGAGCCATCCTCGACGAGGACTATCCAACTGAGGTGGACGCCGATATCGAGGAGTGGGCAGCCCGGCTCGATACCTGGGCCGACGGCGACCCCGTCCAGATCATCGAGGAGGCGGCACGAGCCTCCGGCGTACTCCACCGCGCCGATGCGATCCGGCTCAGCGGGGAGGCCACCATCGGCCGGCTCGCGTCCGCCGGCGACGCCTCCGGCCAGCGTTGGGCGGTCTCCGGCGCGGCCGGCCTGGACCTCCCCTCCTTCGACGAGGCCATCCCCCGGATCTCGGTCCTGTGGTGCGAGGACCCGAGCGAGATCCGGCCGCTGCTCACCGGCGGCACCCTCCGCCCGGCGTCCGCCCCGCACCGGTCCACCGTGGTCATCACCGCCGCCGAACCAGACCTGTTCCTCGGCACGTTCGAGCGCGATCGGGTCGTCTACGCGGCCCCGATCCAGATCGCCATCGACGCCATCTCGGTCGGCGGCGACGCCGCGGCCCGCGCCCGCGAGGAGATCCGGACATGGTGACAAAACAGCCCCGCTGGGCGCCGGACCCCGAGACGTACGCCGCCCGCAAACCGGCCGCGGACGACACCTATCGGGAGGTCGCGGACCGCGACGCCCAGCTGCGCGACACCGGCATCTGGTGGACCGAGGTCGACACCGCCCGCATCCTGCCGAGCGACACCGACCGCGCCTGGCGCCGGTTCCGCGCGAGCCTGCCCGAGCTGATCTGGAACGCCGCGAGGCTCGAGGGCAACAGCTTCACCCTTCCCGAGGTGCGCTCCCTCCTCGATGGCGTCACCGTCGGTGGCCATCCAACCGCGGAGGAACTGCAGGTGCTGGCGCTCAGCGAGGCGTACGGCACGATCCGCGATCTGATCGGCTACGGCAGGTTCCATATCGACAAATCGACGTCCGACCGTCTCAACCGGATCGTCGCCCGCCACGAGACACCGGACGCCGGAAGATTCCGCGGCGAAGGCACGCTGCGCCGCAATGGCAGCGAGCTGCTCCGAGCCCGCTTCGCCACGCTGCAGGAGCGCCTGGCCGAGACCGGCGACCCACGGCTCCAGGCACTGATCTACTTCTGCTCCGCCGCCCGGACCGGGTTCTACGCCGGCGGCAACCTCCGCACCGCTCTTCTGATGGCGAACGGCATCCTGATCTCGAACGGCTTCGACGCCATCACCGTTCCCTACGTCCGGAATCTCGAGCTCGACCACGCCCTCGACACCCTCGTCACCACCGACGACGCCACCGAGCTGATGGCCTTCCTCATCGACTGCGCGGCCTCCGAGGCCTGACGGCTACAGCACCAGATCCGCCCGATCCCGCGTCGCCCTCACCAGTGCGGCGTTGCGCAGATCGCTGGCGGCAATCTTCGCCTCCGCCTCCTCCCGCGACCTCCCGCCGGCGAGGAACCGCTCGAGCAACCTGGGCACGAGGACGGCGTCCGGAACATCGACGAACCACACCTCATCCAGCAGCCCGCGTACGTCCTTCCACGGACCGTCATCCAGCAGCAGGTAGTTGCCTTCGGTGATCACGATCGGCTCGTCCTCGATCACGACCCCGCCGGGGACAGGCTCGTCCGTGATCCGACTGAACGTCGGCCACTCGACTCGTCCCTGCCGCTCCCGCACCCGTCGCAACGCGGCCACGTACCCCTCAGCGTCGAAGGTGTCCGGCTCCCCCTTCCGCCCCCGCGCCCCCATCGCGTCCAGCTCAGCGTTGCTCCGGTGGAACCCGTCCATCGGCGCCACCACCGCGACGTTCCCGGACTCGTTGAGTATGTCCCGAAGCCGCTCCGCCAACGTCGACTTCCCCGCCCCCGGAGGCCCGACGATTCCGAGCACGAACCTGACGCCCGCCTTGTCTCGCACACGTTTCGCGAGGTCAGCCAGGGCTGTATCAGTCACGTTCACCGATCACCCCTGGAACGCGAGGTACCAGTTCCGAACGACCCGCGAGACGTCACTTTCCGGAACGGCCCCGACGAGGTTGCTGCCGACGAGCGACCGGATGTGACCGTCGCCGATGATCGTCCGCAGATGATCCAGTCCGACCTGGATCGCCTCACCGCTTCGCTCGTCGTCGACGTGGCGATCGAAGACCGCGCGCACCTCGGCACCGTCGCTGGTCGCGAGGAGGCGCCAGACGTCGATCGCGTCCTTCGGCCGCACCCGATTGCGGCCGTTCGTATCCCGCTCACGGATCCGCTCGCCGAGCTTGTAGGCCTTGGCGCACAGCAGACCGGCGTGACCCGCGACCCAAGCCTCGCGGACGGTGCCGTCGACGAAGTTCTCGATCTTCATCAGCGAGCGGTCGAGAACGACGAGCTCCAGACCTGGGGTGTGGCGCGTGGCTTGCTTGCCGTGCCGTTTGAGCGCCCGCGCCGAACGCCGGCCACCGCCCGCGATGGAGGTCGGGACGAGCAAGTCGACCTCACCGACCGGCTCTCCTGCCTTGGTCATCCCGGTCGCCCATAGCCCCGGCTGCGCCTCGTACCGCCGCCTCACGTGAGGATCGTGCTCGCGCGCCTCGGCCTCGATCTCCGCGAGGGTCCTGAACCCCGCGGCTCGCATAGCCACGTCCAGGTGCGGCTCTTCTGCGACAAGGGCAGGGGTGAGCGCAAGGTCAGCGTCCTTCGTCGCAAGGGCAACCACGTCAAGATCGCGACTACGCTCCAGCACAGCGTGCGCCCCGACGACCGTCACCGCTTCCCGATGAGCGCCAAGCGCATCCAGCGCGACGCACAGTGACGCTCGGCTGGGCGCCATCTCCGCATCACGTCCGGCGCACTGCCTCGCGATTGGCACGGCGAACCGGCCTCGATCGGCCACCGGGCGAACCGCCGAACCCGAGGGCCTTTGACTGTCATCAGGCACTCTCGATGTCCTCTTCGTCCGTCGTCATGGGTAGCGTCTCGAGGATCCGGTCTGCCTGCTCAGGGACCCGGTCACTGCCGCCATAGCAGTCGAGAATCACCTGCCATGGCGCGGCGTACCAACAGCCGTCGTCATCTCGCCAACGATCGGCTTCGCCGAAGCCGTCAAAGGGCAGGAGCGTGATCGGGTACCCCCATTCGCGCTCCCCCTTGAACACCAACCCCAGCGTCGTGATCGCCTCGTCGATATCGGACACGTAAAAGGTGGGCTGTCCCTCGCTGGCCGAATAGACCAGCCGGTTCGCCGCCCGGTCGCCGGTCCCGGCCCACTCGATGCCGGCGCGGTTCATCCCGTCTGCCATGTCGTTCCACGTGCGGTCCTGACGCACCCTGACCACGTTCGGACGCCACGCCAGCGCCGCTGCCCGTCCCGCCCGGAAGGCGAATGTCTGCAGATCAGGAACTGTGACGTCGCCGATCTTGTCGAGCTTCAACGTCCCCGTCAGGATCCATCGGTTGATCCAGTAGTCCACCCCCGGCGGCTCCTCGCCGAAACCGAGGACCCAACGCGCGGTGGCGACCGCGAGCGGGTCCGAGATCGGGTCGAATCGCTCATCGAGCCCGACCGCGTCGAGAAGCTTGAGAACCACGTCGTACGTCGGGTTCATCTTGCCCGACTCGACCCTCGTCACGGTCGACGGGGAGACCCCCGCGAGGGCCGCGACCTGGCGCGCTGACAGAGCGTTCATCATCCGCGCGGTGCGCAGCCGCTGAGCGAGCGTCCCCTCCATGCGTACCAAATTACGCCGCGGTGTTGCTGATCCGCAACACCAGCCACGAGAGATCAGGCCGTGGCGACCTCGAGCTCGACCACGGCCCATGACAGCGGAGGCAAGGACAGCCGCACGCTGCTGTCCTGGACACCGACGTCGCGAAGCGGCACGAGCCCCACTCGGTCAGGCGCAGCCTCCACGTTGGACGCGTGCCGGTCACCGCCCTCGGGGATGGTGAGCACCTCGGCGCTCGCCACGCGCGCGACCCCGAGCCCGCGTAGGTCGACGGTTACATCGGAGGCGTCGTCGAGGCCACGGTTGGCGACGAAGAGTGCGACCCGACCGTCCGCCTCGGACCAGGTCGCGGCGGCGTCGATGACATCGACGTCGCCGAACTTCTCGGTCGGGATCTGGTCGGCGGAGACGGCGAGCCGCAAGATCTGCCCGCGAGCGAGGGAAGCCATCCGGGCGAACGGCCAGAAGATCGTCTGCCGCCAGGCCGGTCCGCTCTCCTCCGAGCGGATCGGGGCGATCACGTTCACGAGCTGCGCCTGGTTGGCGATGCGTACGCGGTCGCCGTGGCGCAGCAGGCTGTTGAGCAGGGTGCCGACGACGACGGCGTCGGTGACCGAGTACTCGTCCTCGATCAGCCGCGGATGCTCACGCCACTCCTTCTTCACCTGATCCGGCTGGTCCTCGGAGTCGAGGCCCTCCATGTACCAGACGTTCCACTCGTCGAAGGAGATGTCGACCTGCTTGGTGTGCTTGCCGGCCGCCTTGACGGCGTCGATCGTCGCCACGACGCCGTCGATGAACGCGTCCATCCCGACGGCCTCGGCGAGGAACGAGGCGGCGTCCTCGGAGCGCTCCTGGTAGTACTCGTGCATCGAGATGTAGTCGATCTCGTCGTACGCGTGGGTCAGCACGGTGTGCTCCCACGAGCCGAACGTCTCCATGTAGCGGTTCGAGGAGCCGACCGCGACCAGCTCGATCGAGTCGTCGACGAGCTTCATCGCCTTGGCCGTCTCCTGGGCCAGCCGGCCGTACTCGTGTGCCGTCTTGTGGCCGATCTGCCACGGCCCGTCGAGCTCGTTGCCGAGACACCACAGCTTGATGTCGAAGGGCTCCTCGGCCCCGTTCTTCCGCCGCAGATCCGACCAGTACGTCCCACCGGGATGGTTCGCGTACTCGACCAGCGCCCGCGCTTCCTCGACCCCACGCGTACCGAGGTTGATCGCCTCCATCACCTCGACGCCGGCCTCGCGGGCCCACCCCATGAACTCGTGCAGCCCGAACTCGTTGGTCTCGATCGTGTGCCAGGCACCGTCGATGCGGCGCGGCCGGTCCGCGACCGGGCCGATGCCGTCCTCCCAGCGGTAGCCGGAGACGAAGTTTCCCCCGGGGTAGCGCACCACCGTCGGGCCCAGCTCCCGGACGAGCTCGAGCACGTCCTTGCGGTAGCCGCGGTCGTCGGCGGTCGGATGGCCGGGTTCGTAGATGCCGGTGTAGACGCACCTCCCCATGTGCTCGACGAACGACCCGAAGAGACGTCGGGGTACGTCGGCGATCGTGAAGTCACGGTCGATGGTGATGCGTGCGCGGGTCATGGCACGAAACTATTACATCGTTGTAATCACACTAGCAAGAGTCGCCGCCTCCCCTATTCGGTGGATCCCTTCCGTCTCCGACCGGCCACGCCTCGATCACGAGTGCCAATGGGAAGCATGAAGTCCCGAAGGCCACGCTCCCGATGAGTACGACGATGCTCATCGCCGCAGGTATCGGCTACCTGCTGGGCATCCTGGTCGGCGTCTGGATCGCGCACGGCCGCTGGACCGTGCACTAGACCGCCTCGGCCGAGCTACCGCGTCGTGCTCGCACGGACGACCAGCTCGTGCGGGATCGCCACTGCGCGAGGAGGGCTCGTCCGGTCCCCGATCCGGGTCAGCAGCAGGTCGACAGCCGCCTCGGCGAAGGCGTGCCGGTCCAGGGCGATGGTGGTCAGCGACGGATTCATGAACCGGGCGTGCTCGACGTCGTCGAACCCGGTCATCAGTACGTTGCCGGGCACCGAGATCCCGTGCTCCTGAAGCACGTGCATCGCGCCGAGGGCGATCGAGTCGGTGAACGCGACGATCGCGTCGAAGCCGGTATCGCGGGCCAGCAACTCGGCCGCCGCCTCGGCACCGCCCGCCATCGACCACTCCTCGACGTACACCTCCAGCTGCGGGTCAGGCTCGATCCCGTGCTCCCGCAGCGCCCGGTGGTAGCCCTCCAGCCGCTGGATGCTGGTCGCCGACGCACCGGTCGCGCCCGCCTTCCCGCCCAGCGCCGCCACCCGTCGCGCGCCGCGCTCGAGAAGGTGCTTTGTCACCTCATACCCGGCTTGCCGGCTGTCGATCAGCACCCGGTCGACCTCGTGCTGCTCGACCTCACCGATCAGCACCACCGGCGGCAGCTGATCGTCGTGGACGACGATGCTGTCCTGGAGCCGGATCGGGTTGAGGATCAGCCCGTCGATCTGGTGCTCGCGAGCCCGCGAGACCAGGTCGTACTCCCGCTTCGGCTCGGCCCCCGTCTCCTCGATCTGGACAGCCATCCCGCGCTCGTGCGCCACCTGCACCACCCGGTGCACCAAGTCCGCCGAGAACGCCGTCGCCAGATCCGGCAGCGCGAGCGCAATCACTCCCGTCCGGCCGTTGCGCAGGCTCCGGGCACTCAGGTTCGGTACGAACCCCAGCTCCTCGACCGCCGCCAGCACCTTCTCCTGAGTGTCCGAACGTACGAACACCGTCCCGTTCATCACGTTTGAAACCGTCTTCGGCGACACCCCCGCCAGCGCCGCGACATCCTTCACCGTCGCCCGCCGCGGCCCTCTGCTCACGGAGTCAGCGTAGATGACCGGCACGCACTTCCGTTGGCCGCCGGAGCCGCAGATTCGTCCCGCCGCCGGACTCAGTCGATGGAGATCAGAGCCCCGGGAACGCCTTTCGAAGCACTCCCACCAACTGCGCCGCTATCTCCCGATCAACCTGGATTGACTGACTACTCTTCGGATCACTCGTGCGCGTGTCCGAACCAAACGTCGACAAGTGCAACAAACGCTCGCCTCGCGGTCCTTCAACGATTTGATAGAAGCAGTCAACCTCTGAGGCGTGCGAACGAACGTTCTGCGTCCCTTCACCCAGTGTCCTGATACGAGCCACGAATCCTCCTAACCAGGTCCTCCTCCCAGGCTATGCCAAAGAAGGCCGGTGCCGCTTCTGAACAGCCCCGTTGAACTGCGCGGTGCATCCGTTGCCGTACGTCCACAGTTGCGGCGAGGCCCCGTAGACTGACTCCAACCTGACCTCATTTGGTGACTCGAACGGATCGACGTCAGCACCGGCGTCGCTGATCTTGGCACCCAACGAGAGCAGTCACAGTAGGGCGATGCTGGGATCGGAGCGTCGGTGTTGTTGCACGAACTGAGTTCGAGCGTCGAAGCCGGCGTCTGCGCCCAAGTGAGAGCGACCCCGAGCAGCAATGCAGCGACAGCGGCACTGGCCGAGTGTCGCATACGTGCCGACCGGCCGGATATCCCCCGAGAGCACTCCGGATCCTATCTAGGTTACCTCGGACGAGCACTCGAGGTTTGCGCCGGCTTTGTGATTACGGGCTCCTTCACGCGGTCATCGACCGTCGGCAGTGGATAAGAGACTTACTCCTGGATGTAGAATCTCACGGCTTCACGGACTGCCTGCAGCCCTGGCAGCGTCACAGTTCCACCCCGCGACTCGTGGTCCGGAAGCCACTTCTCACCAGTCGACTCGACGATCGCTTGAGCAATCTGCGGCTTTGTGAGGCTGGTCGGCAGCCCCAACGCCAGTTCCTCGTTGACCATGTCGAAAATCGCACGTGGCTCCGTCGATCCCGTCGACATCTTGGGCGGCTCCTTGCCTAGCGCAACCGCAATCTCAACAACGACGTCCTTCTTCTGAACCTTCACAACTCCCCTATCTCTCCCAGTTCCACCCGAAGTTCATCGAGCGTCGACTCCACCCAGGCGCTAGCCATCTCGTCCTCCTCGCTGACGCCAGCCAGACCGACGATGCGAAATCGATCGAGGATCATGTACTTAAGAGCCAATTCGTCCCATACCGGTCCGGCCGCGAGCGCAGTCGGCGTCGCAAGGGCAGTCATTGGATCTGTGTCCATAGCCAGCCACGAACTCCACAAACGGGTATCGATGTCCAGGCCCTTGGCGACCAGGTTGTCCTGCAAGGTGCATTGCACGAGTAGCACAGGAAATCCCGGGCGGTGGTCTGGAAAGGGCCGCCACGCGACGACGTCAACTCCGCCATCCTTGCGGCGCGGCTGGCGGTAGCCCTGCCCCACTTTGACCCCGATCTTCCCGGCTAGCCACTCGATCGCCAAGTCGAACTCGGGAGGCCTGCCGATGTCTGACGGCCATCCAAACCGAAGCGCTCTCCCAGGTTCGCCCCAAAGCGAGGAAGCAGCGGTGACTACGACGTTCTCGAAAATGACCGCCATGGCTTCGTCTGGCGCTGGATTGATGTACTCGCGGACCGGATTGCCAGGCGCCATGAGAGCTACCGTTGCATATGTTGACGTCGCCGCGCCGTGAGCGCACTGCACCGCGTACTCTCCGTGGATCTTGAACGGATACTGGCCTCCGAGTACACGTGAACGTCGATCCATCTCACGTAGGCCAATGTTGACGCGCTGAGGCTCGAGGCCCTGGATCTTCTCGAAGTACGTGTGGAGAGGGTCAATCCCCAACGGCCGACTCCCCCGAACGAGCAGGGCCGTCTCGATCCAGTCAGCGATGCGCTCGCGCCCGCGGATACTCACTCGGCCGATTCCGCCTGGTCAACGACGTTTCTCATAGACTCGACGAGCGCCTCAAGGTCGGATAGGAGCGCGATCACCTGACTATCACCGGCGTTCTCAGCCAGGTCGTCCGCCGCCGCGCTGAGCGCGCTGGTCGCCGCGGTCATGCGCTTGATGAGCCTCTCACGCGGATCCATGCCATGGCTCTGGACCTGCTGCTTGGCCTCATCCAGGCTCTTCCCTGCCCGAAGGGCGCTGAGACCGATCTCGCTTGAGACGACGTTGCCAAGTGCGCTCATCTGCCGGGAGTCCGTGATGACAGGTTCCGACTCTTCGTCACCGAACACCCACGAGATAAGTTCCTTGAGCTCGCCCACTTTCCCTTGAGGGACCGGGTCCGTGCCAGGCTCGAGCCGCGACCCGAGAGGTGCGCTGATGTGGTCCCTGAGCTTGGTGTTGCTCATAGCTACGGAGAGCACAGAGAACGCCTTCTCGACTTCGCCGGTGTTCAGCCCGGACCTCTCCGCCTGGGCGACGATCGCCTGATCGCGGTAGAGGTCAGCAGCTTTGCTCTTGGTAATGCCGATGAGCTCGGCTACTTCAGCGATGCTTCTGCCTTCGGCAACACGCGCCGCGATGAAGCGGGCCTGCATGTATGGGCGCCAGGGCAACTTGCCGACCACATGGGCTCTGGACACCTCGACGTGGGTTGAAGCGCGGTCGTCGTGCACCACGATGGGAATGATGACATCCGGAGAAAGCGCCGCTTTCGCAGCGACGTCCTCCCACCTGGACGAATCGGCGAAGTCTTTGCGAATCTCCTGGTGCGATAGGCCGAGCAACGCGGTCAGTCGCCGGTTCCCTTCAACGACGATGTACTTTCCCGGCTCGTCGGCAGGCACACCAATGAGAGGCTCGGCAGCGAAGTAGCCGTTATCGGCGATCGACTGGGCGACGGCGAATGCGTCGAAGCCCATCTCCAGCACGACTGCGAGGTCGGCCTGATCTCCTCCCCTGAGCGACTCCGGGAGCCTGGGGTTGTACGGGTCAAGCAGAAGGGCAGAGACCGGGACCTGCACGTTGAGTCCCGTTCGGACCCCAGTCTGGTTGTCGGCCGTCATCAGCGGCTTTCCTTTCGTACAATCTGGCGGTCCCCGAGGTGAACCGCAAGTGTGAGGATCTCGGTTGTCGGGTCGTCGCGGCGTGCGACTCTGTGAACTTGGACGACAACGGAACTGGGATCGAGATCGATGCCACCGATCTGTCGGTCGCCGGGGTACGCCGGGCCCGTACCTTGGCCGAGGTGGTTGTCGCGACCCTGGAACAGGTTGACGAACCCTGTCTCGATGTCCCACTTGCGTTGGCGAACGTTGCCAGAGTCGTCCATGAGGATGACGGGCACCTTCTCGTCCTGGTTGGGGTGACGTTCCAACGACTCCGAGACTTCCCGAAGTCGCCATGACGGACCGTACTCATCTGCAACCCAGTTGTTCACCAACTCACTCACATCCCGAATACTGAGGTCGACGGTGCGGAGCGAGATACGGCCGTAATCCGCCAACGGGGCGTCGAACAATCCAAGGTTCTCGACGATCGCCCGGTTCGCGGCGAGGGCCTCACCGTCAAGGCGCGGAAGGCGAATCGAATACCAGCCTTGTCCGCTGTAAGACAACTGCGAAACGACAGCGTCTCTCGTCGGCTTCATACCCTCTGGAAGAAGAAGCCCGACCTCACGCGCCCACGAGTGGACCGTCCCTCCAGACTCGACATGGTCACGAAGCTGAGCCCTCAGGTCATACTCGGTAAAGACTATGTCTCGAAGTGACCGAACTGTGCGCTTGGTCGCGAAGAACTGGCAGAAAGGGAGTTGGTCGCGGCGGTAGCCGAATGCCCGTGCCCGTTGCTCCAAGGTGTCGACCTGCGAGCTCGGAGGGCGGTTCATGTAGGTAACGGTCAAACCTTCGACCGTGAACCCGCGGTCAAGCTTGTTGCCCCCTATCAAGATGTGGACCGGAGTGACGTTCCACTCAACCTTCTTTAGAGCACTCGTCGAGTTGACAAGCCAGAGCGATGTCTCACGCAAGACCCATCGAACTTGCTCCATGAAGCGAGAGTCCTCCAGATCAGGAGCGCCGCGTTCGGTGAGGGCAACCCGCTCCTTCTGGATCTCGATGGGAAGGTCATCGACGGTGGCAGCCTTGTCAGCGGCCGAGCGCCACTTCTTCAGCGCCCGCTCGGTCAGGAAGCGGTATCGCTCTTGAACATCGTTCCGCTGGGTCGAATGCACAAGCATGCTCACAGGTGCCGCACCGGGTTGCAGATCGGTAAGGATCGCGGCACCGGCAACGAAGGAACCGAGTGCTGCGACGAGGCTGCGTTGCAGTTCTAATGGAGGCGTCTTATTAGCTTGCTCGTCAAGCAACGGCACATCTCGGATGACCTGATCAGCAAACTCAACGAAAAACTCGCGTCCCCCAGTGTAACCGTTCCCTGGCTCGAGGAACTCGACAAAGTTCGGGCTCAAGAGATCGTCCGCGTCAAGCATCAGAGGCGCATACGGCGTGGCCGTGTACTGGACGTAAAGGTGCCGCGGCACCCTGCTGCGAAGGATGCGGATCGACTCGTACGTCTTGCTCTCTGCCTCGGTGCTCGTGTTAAGCGATGCCTGGTCGGCCTCGTCATCGATGATGAGAACGGGAACATTCTCAATGTCTTCTACTGCGTTGAGCACAGCGGCGAGTGCGTTGAGACGACCAGCGTGCTTCAGGACCGGGACGAGAACAGTCCGTCCTCCGGCTATCCGGTCGGTGATGCGCTTCGCCGCCGCAACTCCCGACGGGTTGGCCTCCGTGACCCACCGGTAGTCCTTCCTCGTCTGGGTGCCAAGCGAGGCCTCAAGTCGTTCCTTGTTCTGGTCAAGCAAGAGGTTCGTTCCGCCAAGCATGGCCACAATGATCTTGTAGCCCTGATCGGCGGCCGTCGCGATCAAGGCCGTGATCGATGTTGTCTTGCCCGACTGAACGTAACCAAGCGCGAGCCCCGTCTCCCCGCCAGCCCCAGCGCGCTGAGGTCCGTGTTCGAGGATAGATAGCACGGACCTCCAGACCCTCAGCCGACTCTCGTCGTCCATCTTCTCGGCCAACTGGTCATTCAGACGCCGCGCTTCCAAACCCGAGACAGCATCCTGGGCCATCGCCCCTCCCTCGATCAGTACCGTCCGGCGGACATCATTCCACTTTCCAAGACGACTTCGGAGTAAAGCGCTTGAGGGCGCTGCCGGTGCGTTCGTGCGCCGCCAGTCGTCGAAGCCATGGAAGGCCGCCCTCGGTCCGACAGCTTCGATGTAAGCCCTCGCGTAGTGCCAAATATCATCATCAGTCCACTGCGACTGGTAGTCTCTCTCAATTCGTCGGGGGCTCTCTACACCGGCCATCCGGCAGGCGCTTGCCCATCCGTAGAGTTGGTCAATTCGCGCCACGCTCGGACCGTGGATCTCTCCAAGGTCGACGAGTTGCTGGTACGCACCGCGCGCAAGCGGCCAATCGTAAGTAGCAGCCGTCTGAAGTGCCGCTGTGACGTCGGCCGCCGACCAGCGCACAACGCCCTGCCGAGTTGTTCCCAAGTACGCCGCAAGGTCAGGACCACCCACCCGCCGCACGGTTGCTTCATCGACATCAAGAAGTACAGCCAGATCTGCGAGAGACCGAACGAGTCCCGTAGCAACGATGCCCATCAGACGACGACGGAGCGCGTCGTCGGCAGCCACCTGCCGCGTTCGTCGAGCATCGCGAACCACTGCCAGGTTCACGCCACCTTGGCTGTTGATGATCTGTCGCGCCCGCTCGCGTGTGATCCCGAACCGCTCACCGATCTCTTCAAGGCCAAGGCCCTCTTCGCGCAGCCGCAAGATCTCGCGGTCGCGCTCGGCGTTCATCCTCAGGTCCTCTCTGGTGGGTAGTGGCTCAGGTTCAATTGGAACCTGTGGCCAACATCGGCGGGACGGTGACCACGGACCGCCTATGTGTTCGACGCCACTACGATAGTGAGGAGGTCCGACATTTTCTGTCGCTCTCCGAGATATGCGGCTGTGCGCCCCGAGCAACGCGCGGCGGATCGAGCTCGTGTTCGACGGCGCGCCACCTCGTTGTCCGAGTCCTAGTGTGGTTACCATCAGCGCGTGGCCTTCTCTTTCGCTGACCTGTTCGCTGGCATCGGGGGCTTCCACGCCGCGTTTGGTGCGATGGGTGGTGAGATGTGGTTCGCGAGCGAGATCGATCGCAACGCAACTGCCGTGTACGACTACAACTGGTGCCGGCCGCTGCGAACAGGCAGCCAGGACGACCGTCAGAAGCGAGTGCACGGCGACATCGTCCCGCTCACCGAAGGCCGCATCGCGGTGCCTCCCACAGATGTGCTCGCTGGTGGTTTCCCATGCCAGCCGTTCTCGAAGTCAGGGTTCCAACGTGGCATCGAGGAGACCCGCGGCACCCTCTTCTGGAACATCGCGCGCATCCTTGAGGAGCATCAGCCGTCGGTTATCTTCCTTGAGAACGTCCGCAACCTAGCTGGGCCCAACCATCGCGACACGTGGGCAACGATCGTCAGGACGCTGCGCACACTTGGCTATCGGGTCGCATCTCGACCTGCCATCTTCTCGCCCCACCTCCTGCCGCCGGACCTTGGAGGTAGGCCCCAGGTACGGGAACGAGTATTCATCCTCGCCCACAAAGTTAAAGCGGGCGCTCCGAAGGACCTCGATGATCCGATCGTGACGGCGCAGCCCGTGGGCAAGTGGGACCCCCAGTCTTGGGACCTGCGCAAGCACCTCCCCCTTCAGGCGGAAGACGAGATCGAGCACCTCGACCGGTACTCGCTGTCGCGTGACGAGGTCAAGATCATCAATGAGTGGGAACGCCTCCTCCTTGAGGTTGCAGAGCGCCTTGGCCCAGGTGAGCGTCTCCCAGGTTTCCCGATCTGGGCAGATCACTTCCGGTCGGTCGAGGAGGCCGAGGCAATGATCGACAGGGCGGATCTCGATGAGACACCTATCCCGAAGTGGAAGAGGGACTTCCTCAGGAAGAACGCGATGTTCTACGAGCGCCATCGCGACGTGATCGATCCCTGGCTCCCCGGCATCGCCGACTTCCCGCCGTCCCGGCGAAAGTTTGAGTGGCAAGCCCAGGATCCGCGCCCTTTGGACGACACCATCATGCACTTCCGACCGTCGGGCGTGCGCGTCAAGCAGCCAACGTACGTGCCCGCCTTGGTGGCAATCACTCAGACGTCGATCATCGGGAAGTCACGACGTATCACGCCACGCGAAGCAGCTCGACTCCAAGGCCTTCCCGACTGGTTCGAGTTCAAGCATGAGGGACCCGACGGAACCGTGTACGAGCAACCAGACGCCGCGTCGTACAAGCAGATGGGGAATGGGGTTAACGTCGGGGCTGTCTTCTATGCGTTCCGTAAGTACGTCCTCGAGCACCAAGACGAGATCGCCGAGACGGCGCCGAACGTGGTTGAAGCCGTGATCGACGCTGGCGACGACCCCGACGCTCTGCTCAAGAATCGGCCCCTACACTCCAGCCCACTCTCGGTGGGACCGGAGAGCGGCAGTCGAGGGATGGTGGACGGGGCTTTCCGGCACCCGGAGCCGCTGCTCGGCTAGGTCGGCGTACTGAGTCACCATCAGATGGGGCTTGACGAGAACGTCATGTGTCGTCTCATGCACCGATATGGCACCTCGGTTGTAGAGCTGACACACGTCGAGCCTCAGGAGGAGGCCGTTGGTCACGCTGTTCGCGGCGGGCCCGGCGTGCGGATAGATGTGTGTCGCTGCTAGCGCCTCTACGGCTTCGCAGCCTGTGATCGCGCACTGCTCGCCATACGCGTCAAGCAGCGCAGAGCGGAAGTGGTCCTGGCCCTCGTTGGCCGCGATCTTCATCAGTCGTCGGTCACGCTCGTCGTTCAGATCTGCGAGGTCGAACTCCAGGGAGTCACCATCGGCAAGCGGCCTGCCTTCGACTTGGGGAACGTCGGGACGCCCCTCGGCACCGTGCTTCATAATCCCATCGACGATTGTCTGGAGGGCTTCGTTCGTCACCGTGGCGCCGGGTGAGAGCAGACCCGGGTCCATCGGAGCGCGAGTCGCCGCTTCAACAACGGCACTTAGAACGTCATCCTTTGTCGGTAGCGCCTGAAGTGTCTCGGCCGAGACTCCCAGCCCTTCACCGACAGCCACGAGAAAGTCGCGTCGGACAGTGCTCCCGGGGGACGTCGTGAAGTGCTCAATGCCCATCAGGTCTGAGATCACACCCATCAGCGGGCGCTCCGGAAATTCCTTACCATAGGTGCGTGCCACTGTCCGAGCGTAGAAGAAGCACCGCCCCTGCCGCAGATGGACGCGCGTAACAGTGCCGAGCGCGAACTGGGTCAGCACAGAGAGATCCTCGCATCTGACAGGGCGGAAGAAGACGAGCACTGAACCCGAGATGCTCCTGCGGCGCGCCCTCCACGCTGCCGGCGTTCGGTTCCGCCTGCACCGCCAACTGGCCCGCGGATGTACACCAGACATCGTGCTACCAGGCCGCCGACCCGCAGTCTTCGTTGATGGATGTTTCTGGCATTCATGTCCCGAGCACGGACGCAAAACACCATGGACCGGCCCAAACGCCGAGCTTTGGGCCGAGAAGATGCAGCGCAATGCACAGCGCGACGCACGTGCTACGGCGCTGGCGGAGGGACTTGGTTGGACTGTCATCCGGCTGTGGGAGCATGAGATACGCGATGACCCGATCGCCTCGGTCACGCGAGTTATCCAACGCTGACGGTCCACGTGACGTTGTGTCTCGATCAATACTCCGAAGCCAAGATGGTTCGCCCGGCCTGACCGCCACCATCGGAGCGGCCCGGCCGGGAGACTAGGTGAACCGGCCGACCAAGCGCTCCGCGGTGAGGGCGGCTATCCAGATCTGTTCTTCGGGTGCGTCACAGATGCGAAGTGCGGAGGCTGCGATGGCGTGGCGTTTGGTGTCGGTGAGGGTGTCGCCGGTACGGCGGATGCTGATGACGACCTCGACGAGCTGGAGCAGGACGTTGCCCAGGCGGAGGTCGTGGTGGCGCCTGTGGTCGATCAGGCGTGAGGCGATCCGGTCGTAGGCGTCGATGAGTTCCCGTCGTACGGCCTTGGAGTGCTCGAACAGGGGCTGCCTGGTCACGTCGGGCAGCCTTGGGAGCATGCCTGCGTTGTGGGGAGCGATGGCAAGGGTGTGTACGTCGACAAGGACGAGGACGTACAACACGGTTGCCCAGCCGTGCTCCGCGGCGAGCTGTTCGATCTCCTCGACCTTGTCGATCGTCGGGCGGATGGTCTGGTCCAGCAATTCGCTGAGGATGTCGCCCTTGTCCGCGAAGTGGTAGTAGAGCGAGGACTGTCGAATGCCGACGGCCTCAGCGATGTCTCGAGTGGAGGTGCCTGCGTAACCGCGACTCGTGAACAGACGCGCGGCGTGGTCGAGGATGTCCTCGCGCGCCGATCCTGTCGCGATCTGGCCGGTGTGGCGAGGACGCCCGGGCCCTCCGGGCCTGCCGGTGCGGGTCATGGTTGCTGACATCTCGATCTCCGGGTTCTGGCGCGGCACGAGTACCGCGGCTTGACCTGACCAGTGTGCTGGAGCAAGCCGGTCAGGCTCCCACGCGGAACGGCAACTTTCTGGGTCCGGCGCCCAACAGGCGCTTGACCTGCGGAATTGGACATTGTTAAGTCGAGATCTTGTATCTGGATGCAAGTTTCTGCGCCGCGGTCTCGCATCGGTGGCTGCGGGATGGGTGCGCGGATACGATCGCGTCAGGTAAGGGCCGCAGACGACGATCGGGCGAGGTATTCGACGTGGCACGTAGCGAGAGGGCAGCGCGCGAGCAGCTGCGCCTGCGCCTGGCCGCCGAGGATCGCTCGGTGGCCCAGATCGCTGCGCAGATGCAACAAGCCTTCGGTGACCGCCCACGGCGGGCCTGGCGAGCAGCTCTCGGGTGGACGCAGTGGAAGGCGGTCCAGCAGTACCGGACGGTCAACCCGGATGCTCCGATCGATGACTCCCGGCTCTCGCGGTGGGAGAACTGGCCCCACGGGGGTTCACGTCCCGCGCTGGAGGACCTCGCACGTCTGGCTCGCGCATTTGGGCACGGCTGCACGGTCCTCGACCTTCTCGATGACGTCGATCACGAGCACCTGCCACTGGCTCAGCAGGATCTGCTTCGGCAGCTGCGAGCCCCAACGGCTCCGGCCGCTCGGCCGGCCCGGGACAATGGCGCCGTGGACCTGACTCGACGTGAGGCACTTGGTGCGGCCGCGGCAACCGTGGTGTCGTGGGGTTCCCCGCCGACAACGGGGCGACGCTACGGCGCGATCGATGTGGCACGGATCCACTCCACGGCGGCCGGGTTCGCTCGAGCCGACCAGAAGCACGGCGGCGGGAGTGCGCTCGGTCAGGTCACCGCGTACCTCATGAACGACGTGCAACGCATGGTCACCGGGGTCTTCCCGAACGAGTCGGTCAGAGCAGCGATGTTCGCAGCAGCATCCGAGGTCGCCTACGTCGCCGGATGGATGGCGTTCGACGATGCCCGCCACGGCCAGGCACGTCGTCTCCTGACGACCTCGGTCAAGCTCGCTGAGGAGGCCAGCGACCCGGCACTGGCCGGCCACGCCCTTCGGGCGCTCGCGCATCAGGCGATCGAGCTCGAGAAGCCCAACGATGCGCTCGCGCTCGCGGAGGCATCCGTGGACGGCGCCCGCTACCGCACGGCTTGCCCGCGTGAGCGTTCCCTGATCGGGGTCGTCCATGCTCGAGCGCTCGCCACCGCCGGACTCGGGGGTGCCTCCGCGGCGGCGCTGTTGCGCGCGGAGAAGGATCTCGCCGCAGCGAGCAGTGGAGACGAAGAACCAAGCAGGGTGTTCTTCTTCTCCCAGGCATCACTCGCCCATGAGACCGGCCGCACCCTGTACGCCAGCGGTGACCTCAACGGCGCCGAGACCGCCCTAACCCGCAGCGTCGAGCTGCGCGGCAAGGAGTTCGTACGCACCCACGCGGTCACCCTCGGCTACCTCGGCGAGATCCAGGCCGCCCGCGGCCACCTCGATCGTGCCGGTGCGACCTGGTCGACCGCGCTGGACGCCACTTCTGGCGTGCGCTCCGGACGGGTGCGGGACATGGCCGCCACCGTGCGCCAGGTCCTCCAACCTGTTCGCTCCACCAGCGAGTTCGCAGACCTCGACCAGCGTGCTGCTGCCTATCTCGCAACAGCCTGACCCGATCCCCCTCGTCGCCAAGGAGCATCTGTGGAACCCATCCCCATGACCCCGATCGCCCAGGTCGTCGGCGGCCGCACCGAGCCCACTGACGACTACTGGGGCGGTACCGCCGCGATCATCCGTCTCGACCCCGACCTGTACCCGGTCGAGGCAACCCAAGGTCTGGAGGAGTTCTCCCACCTCGAAGTCGTCTTCTTCTTCCACCTCACCGACCAGACCGACCTCAACCTCGGCCTACGCCGCGCCCGCGAGAACCCGGCCTGGCCCGAAGTCGGCAACATCGGCCACCGCAACATGCGCCGCCGCAACTGGCTCGGCATCTCCCGCTGCAAACTAAACAAGGTCGACGGCCTCGACCTCCACGTCGAAGACCTCGACGCCGTCGACGGCACCCCCGTACTCGACGTCAAGCCATGGTTCACCGAGTTCGGACCCCGCGGAGAGACTCACCAGCCGACCTGGGTCACCGAGATGCTCGGCGACTACTTCGCCCCGTCGACGAAGGCCTAGCGACGCAGCGCAACGTGAGCGCTGTCAGCGTTGGTAGGAGAGCGTAATCGGTCTGGTGGAGCTCACGACGACGCCGGGAAGCTGGGCAAGGACGGCACAGACAAAGGACGAGCGCTTCACGTTGAGGTCGTCAGAGGCGCGGAGTTCCTTGTTCGTAAGTACGCCCCGAACCGTAAGACGGTCCCATGCCTTCGACAGCATCTCGGCAGGAACACGCTCCGGGCCGACGCGGCCACGTTCTCTGGAACGCTCGGTCTCTACGTAGATCCCCTCGGGAGCGATCCTGACGATCCAGTTCGGTTGCTGCGAGCCAAGGGTGTAGATCGCCTCGCCGAGTCGCAGATTGTCGGAGAGGAGCTGGAGTAGGTCGTCGTCGAGCGACATGCAATGAGCATCCCATGGAATGGGCGGGCTTGCAGTCGCTCACACGGCGTCCTCGCACTGGCACCAGGAGCCAAACTCGACCATCACGGCATCAAGCCTCCCGGCGCCAGCGGTCGGGGGTGGTGCCGTAGCGGGACTTGAAGCGGCGTACCAGGTAGCCGGGGTCGGTGAGGCCGGTGCGGGTGGAGATGACCGAGAGCGGGAGGTCGGTCTCGCGGAGGAGCCGGCGGGCTTCGGTGAGTCGGCGCTCGGTGAGCCAGTCGAGGAGGGTGCGGCCGGTGCGTTGGCGGATGACGGTGGTGAGGTGGCCGGGGGTGTAGCCCAGGGTGCGGGCGAGGTCGCCGGCGGAGACCTTGGTGGCGTACGTCCTCTCGATCTCGTCGAAGACGCGGCTGACCAGCGGGTCTGGGGCGATGGGGGCGCTGGGGGCCAACCGCGCCGACGCGACCAGGAGGTTCGTGAGGATCGCGGTGATGGCGTCGTGGGAGCCGAGGCGTTCGGGGTGGCGGAGCTCGTCGTCGAGCTCGGTGAGCCAGGCGTGCCAGCGGGGGCGCTCGGCCTCGGGGACCATGCCGCGGCGGCCGTCGGCGGCGAAGAGGGCGAGCAATGGGTGGTGGGCCCAGGTGAGCGGGGAGATGGAGGCGAGGGAGGGGATGGCGTCGGGGGTGAACGCCACCGACCAGGCTCGTGCGTGAGTGAGCTCGGCGAGCGACTCGGCGGCCACGACCTCGCCGGGAGCGACCGCGTGGACCTCGCCGTCACGCAACGCCACCTGCTTGCCGTCGAGGCCGACGGCGCCGCCGCCGCGCTCGACATAGGCGAGCACCCAGAAGTCGTGGGCGTGCCGGTTGTCGGGAGGCAGGTGCTCGGTGTCGCAGTCGGGATCGAGGGGTACGACCCTGACGGCGGGTCTGCCCGGGCGCTGGTCCCAGGCGTAGACCGGGGTGCCGTCGGCACGCACGGTGCGCACGGCTCGGGCGAGCACCGGGGTCGAATCCGAAGAACGTCCCATGCCGACCGACTTCCCTCCCACCGTAGATCCGCAAGATGTCCCATCGTGGAACTATGACCACCATACAGATCATCGACGGCCGCGCCGAGGGCGAACGGGACCGCCCGTTCCTTCCCGGCATGGGCCGCACCTGGCTCCTCCCCCTCTACGACCTCTTCACCCGGCTCGCCCGCGTGCGCGCGCTCCACGAACGGACGGTCGAGCTCGCCGGCATCTCGCCTGGGCAGACGGTGCTCGACGTCGGCTGCGGCACCGGCAACCTCTCCTTCTCGGTGCTTCGAGCCGTCCCGGGAGCCGTCGTCACCGGGCACGACCCCGACGACGCCGCGCTGCGGATCGCCGCTCGGAAGGCGGGTCGTCGAGGCGTACGTCTCTCACTGGTGCAGGGGTACGCCGACCGGCTGCTGCCCGAGGACGGCAGCGTCGACCACGTCGTCTCCTCGCTCGCGCTGCACCACGTCGACGACTCCGGGCGCGAGGGGTTCGGACGCGAGGCCCACCGGGTGCTCCGGCCCGGCGGACGGGTCACCATCGTCGACTTCGGCGCCCCCGACCACGGACCGGGCCACGACCACGGCCACAACCACCAGCACGGGGGCCGCCGGCATCGCGGGATGAACGCCTACACCGAGCGCAACCTAGACAACGCGCTCGTCAGCCTCCTGACCGACGCCGGGTTCACCGACGCCCGCGAGGTCGACCACATCAACCACCGATTCGGGCCGATCACGATCGTTCAGGCGACTCGCTGACGGCCCGGGGGTTAGACCCGCGCCTCTTGGGCGGGCAGTCTGGCCCCATGTACTTCCTCGGAGTCGACCTCGCCTGGGGCGTGCGCAGGCCGACCGGCCTGGCCGTCCTGGACGAGGAGGGCCGCCTCGTGCACGTCTCTGCCGTCAAGACCGACGACGAGATCGTCGCCGCCATGGAGCCCTACGTCGAGGGCGACTGTCTCGTCGCGATCGATGCTCCTCTGATCGTCACCAATCCCACCGGGAACCGATCGGCCGAGGCGGCCCTCAACAAGGACTTCGCTCGCTTCGACGCCGGCGCGCACCCCGCCAACACCAGCAAGCCGGAGTTCAGCGAGCAGCCTCGAGGCGCCCGGATCGCGGCTCGGCTCGGGCTCGACATGAACCCCCGGTCCGGCCGGCGGCGCCGGGCGATCGAGGTCTATCCCCACCCCGCGACGGTGGCCCTCTTCCGCCTGGGCCGGACGCTGAAGTACAAGCACAAGTCAGGGCGTGACATCGACCAGCTCCGGGCCGAGCTGATCATGTTGTTCGGCCTGCTCGAGGGTCTCGCCAGCGCCGACCCGCCGCTGCTGCTCGACGACCCGTCGTGGCAGGCCCTGCGCACAGCCGCCGAGAATGCCGTACGCAAGAGCGAGCTGCGCGTGGTCGAGGACCAGGTCGACGCAGTGTTGAGCGCCTACATCGGCCTGTTCGCGACCCGCGCACCGGACCGCACCACCACGTACGGAGACTTCGCCACCGGCTATATCGTCACTCCGACGCTGCCCGACGACCTCCGCCCGACGCCCCGCGGGCGAGCGGGAGCGAGGATCCACGACACCGCGACCGCGGTCCGTGAGTACGCCGCGATGCAGCCGACGCTGCAAGAAGCAGCCGACCAGTACGTACAGCTGGTGACCTCGATCCTCGACGACGCGGGCATCAACTACCTCACCGTGACCTCGCGCGCGAAGTCGGTCGCCTCGTTCGCGGCCAAGGCGGCTCGTACCGTCGACGGACGACAGGTCTTCACCGACCCGCTCCGCCAGATCACCGACCAGATCGGGCTGCGGGTGATCACCTACGTCCACAGCGACGTCCAGGCCGTCGCCGATCTCCTCGACGACCAGGTGGTGGTCCACGACGACCGCGACATGGGCGAGGAGACCGCGAGCGAGGGCCGGTTCGGGTACGCCAGCCGCCACCTGCTGGTCAGCCTCGACCCCGCGCGGGAGGGCCAGGAAGCGTACGAGCTGTTGCGAGGCCGCCAGGCGCAGATCCAGATCCGCACGGTGCTGCAGCACGCCTGGGCAGAGTTCGAGCACGACATCCGCTACAAGGGCACGATCCCCAGCGAGCACGTGCCCGACTTCGACCGACGGTTCACGCTCGCTGCCGGACTGCTCGAGCTCGCCGACCGTGAGTTCTCCACGATCAGGGACCGGCTCCGGGAGGGCGCGACCGCCGCCAGCACAGAGGCTCCCGACGACGACCCGCGGATCAGCCCCCGGGAGCTGGCGGCGTTCCTGGCCGGGCAGTACGCCGACGCCGGCTGGTCGCGGACCGACCACTACGGGTGGATCTCCGGAGTCATCCTCGAGCTCGGCATCACCTCGCTGACCGAGCTCGGCGAAGCGTTGCGCTCGGTCGACGAGGAAACCCTCATGGCGCGGATGGACTACCGCTATCCGCCGGGCGCGGTGCGGCGGCTCGACGACGCCCTGCTCTGGGTCTACGGCGACGCCTACGTCGGGCTGCGTGCCAATGCGCACCGGGCGCCCGGTCTGAGAGCCAGGCTCGCCAAGATGCGCGACTCCGACTGAAATCCGATCCGGGGGCGGGCGCGAATTCCCGCTATGAGACACCTGGATCGCCATACCCTCGCCCATGCCGCCGCCGGTGTGCTCGCCGGAGTGGCCGGGATGTCGGCCGCGCACCTCACCGCTGCGCTGCTCACCCCGGCCTCGTCCCCCGCGCTCGCGGTCAGCACGGCCGTCATCGACGCGACACCCACCCCGGTCAAGGAGTGGGCGGTACGCGAGCTCGGCAGCGCGGACAAGCCGATCCTGATCGGCAGCGTGCTGCTGGTCACGATCGCGTTCGCCGCCGTGATCGGCGTCGTGTCCCGCAGCCGGCTGAGACTCGGCGTCGGGCTCATGGCGGGCCTGGTCCTGCTCGCCGGGGCCGCCGTGGTCCGCCAGCCGCTCTTCGAGATCGCGAACCTCGTGCCCACGGCCGTCGCCCTCGTCCTCGGCCCCGCCGTCCTGGTGCTGCTGACCCGCGCCCTGACGGCTGAACGCACACCGACGCAACGGAGCGACGACGACTCGAGCGACGGCACCGCCACCCGCCGGAGCGTCCTGATCGGGTTCGGCGCGCTGGCACTGCTCTCCGCCGCAGCCGCGACGGGCGGGCAGCTGATCGTGCGCGGACGTACGGCCCTCGCCGACATCATGCTGCCGCGGGTGCGCGACCCGCTGCCGGCGCTTCCGGCAGGGCTGGAGGAGACGCACCAGGGGATCTCCCGGTTCATCACCCGCAACCGCGACTTCTACCGGGTCGACACCAAGCTGGCCGTTCCGATCGTCGATCAGAACAGCTGGTCGCTCACCATCGACGGTGATGTCGGCCGCGAGCTCACCTTCAGCTATGACGACCTGCGCGCGCGGGAGAACGTCGAGCACGACATCACCCTGACGTGCGTCTCCAACGAGGTCGGCGGCAAGCTCGTCGGCGCGGCGCGCTGGACCGGCGTACCTCTCAAGGAGCTGCTCGAGGAGGCCGGTGTCGGCAAGGACGCCGACCAGATCCTCTCGACCGACGTCGAGGGCTTCACGATCAGCACCCCGCTCGAGGCCGCGATGGACGGCCGCAACGCGATGGTCGCCCTCGGCATGAACGGCGAGGTCCTCCCCCGCACCCACGGCTTCCCGGCCAGGCTGGTGGTGCCCGGCCTCTACGGGTACGTCGGCGCCACCAAGTGGGTCACCAAGCTGACCCTGACCCGCTATGACGAGGCGACCGCCTACTGGACCGACCGCGACTGGGCCATCGATGCCCCGATCAAGCTGTCCAGCCGGATCGACACGCCCCGTCCGCTGAGCAACATCGAGGGCGGCCGCACCGTGATCGGCGGTGTCGCCTGGGCCCAGCACCACGGCGTCGCCAAGGTCGACGTACGCATCGACGGCGGCCGCTGGCAGCCGGCCGAGCTCGGCCCGGACGCCGGGATCGACTACTGGCGCCAGTGGTTCCTGCCCTGGGACGCCCAGCCCGGCAGCCACCAGCTGGCCGTCCGGGTCACCGATCGCGACGGCAACGTGCAGAGCTCGGGGCGGGCCACCCCGTTCCCCGACGGGTCCAGCGGAATCCAGGAAATCGTCGTCACCGTCACCTGATCAGAAATTGGCGAAATCCGATTCGGGCACCGTGCCGAAGCCCTCATGACAGCAAGAGACCAACCCTCGAAAGGCTCTCCCAATGAAGCTCAACACGATCACCCGCACCGGCAGCGTCGCCGCGTCCATGGCGCTCATGCTGGGTCTCGGTCTCTCGGCATGTGGTTCGGAGGACACCGCGTCCGGCAGCGAAGGCGGGTCCAGCACCTCCGAGTCGACCGAGGCGGCGCCCGAGGAGTCCGAGAACATGGAGGCCGGCGCGCAGACCTTCGGCGAAGGCTGCAAGCTGATCCCCGCCGACGGCGCCGGCTCGTTCAACGGCATGTCGACCGCACCGGTCGCCTCCGCGGCGAGCGCCAACCCGCTGCTCAAGACGCTGGTCTCGGCCGTCGGTGAGGCCGAGCTCGTCGACACCCTCAACAGCGCCGACGCGCTGACCGTCTTCGCCCCGACCGACGACGCCTTCGCGAAGATCCCGAAGGCCGACCTGGACGCAGTGCTGGCCGACAAGGAGACGCTGACCAAGGTCCTCACCCACCACGTGGTGGCCGGTCAGCTCGGCCCGGACGAGGTCGCTGGTGAGCACGAGACCCTGGCCGGCGACATGATCACCGTCGAGGGCGAGGGCGAGGAGTTCACCGTCGGCAAGGAGAACGCCAAGGTGCTGTGCGGCAACATCCCGACCGCCAACGCCACGGTGTACGTCGTCGACACCGTTCTGATGCCCTGATCGGGACATCGGACCGGATATCCGCGAGGATCGATACATGAGACCGCTCAGCTCAGTTCCCTCCGGCGACTCGTCGCCGGAGGGAACCGGGTCCCCGGGGCTCGCCGAGCTCCTCCGTCGCGTCGCCCGAGGCGACGAGGCCGCCTTCGCCGCGCTCTACGACGCGACCTCCGCCCGCGTGCACGGACTGGTGCTGCGGGTGGTGCGTGACCCGGCTCAGGCGGAGGAGGTCACCCAGGAGGCGTACCTCCAGGTGTGGCGCACCGCCAGCCGGTACGACGAGAACCTCGGCAGCGCCCATTCGTGGCTGCTGACGCTGGCCCATCGTCGTGCCGTCGACCGGGTCCGATCCGCGGAGTCCGCGGGCCGCAACGACACGGCCTACCACGGCACCACCCAGACCCCGCCCCATGACACGACGGCCGAGGCCGTGGAGACCTCCTTGGAGGCTCGCCGCGTCCACACCGCCCTCGAAACCCTGACGGCAGTTCAACGCGAGGCGCTACAGCTGGCGTACTTCGGCGGTTACACCCACACTGAGGTCGCCGCCATGCTCGATCTGCCGATAGGCACTGCAAAGACCCGAATCCGGGATGGACTGATCCGGTTGCGCGACGCGATGGGAGTGAGCCGATGACCGCGCATGACATTCACGCCCTCTCCGGCGCCTACGCCGTCGACGCCCTCGACGACATCGAGCGCGCCCGGTTCGAGGAGCATCTCGCCGTGTGCGCCGACTGCCGCGACGAGGTGGCCAGCCTGCGCGACACCACCTGGATGCTCGGCGGCCTGACCGACACCGCTCCCTCGCCGGAGCTGCGCGACCGCCTGCTCGCCGGCATCAAGGAGATCCGGCCGCTTCCGCCCGAGACCGCGCCCAGGCACAGGGCCGTCGAGACTCCTGAGCCCTCGGACGCGTCGCCCAGCCGTCGACGGTTCGGTTGGCGTACGTTCGCCGCCGCGGCCGCGGTGCTGGCCGTCGTCGGTACCGGAACGGTCACCGCCGTCGAGCTGCTCCGCGACGACACCAGCCAGACCATGACGACCGCGGAGCGGGTCCTGAACGCGAAGGACGCCACCACCGTGGCCGTCGACCTGCCCGGCGACGCCCGGGCCCGGGTGGTCCGCTCGGTCTCGGAGAATCGGGCGGTGCTGGTCACCTCCGACATGCCGGCCGCACCGAACGGCAAGGTCTACGAGCTCTGGCTCCAGCACGACGACGTCATGGTCCCCGCCGGCCTGATGCCCGCCGGCAGCGACCAGACCGTCGTCCTGGAGGGTGACGCCGGGGACGCGAGCGCGGCCGGGATCACCGTCGAGCCCGAGGGAGGCTCCGATGAACCGACGTCGGCCCCGATCGCGTTGTTCGACTTCTCGCAGGCCACCTGACCTGCGAGAAGTGGGAGCCGGCCGGCTCAGGCGTAGGGGTCGAGGGAGACCCCGGCCGGCTTCCCGCCCGCCAGCGCGTTGCCGAACCGCGCGTCGGTGAGCTTGAACGTGGCGGCGCCGAAGTCGGCCGCGACGAGGCGGTCGCGGATGCCGGCCGGGTAGTTGTCCCAGCCGACCAGACCCTTGACCTGCCAGACACCCTCGTGGTTCTCGGGCGGCTCGTCTCCGCCACCGGTCTTGGGGAAGCGGAAGCAGTGGGTGCTGCCGCCGTCCTTGTGATAGACGGCCTTGGGGTGCGTACCGCCCTCGAACTGCAGCTCCGACTCGGGCTTGATCTGGTAGCCCGAGTGCTGGGAGACGGACATGTATCTGGTGTGACCGTCCTGCACCCACACGATGATGTGCTCCCAGTCGTGCCGGTGGCCGGCCGATCCGGGGCCCCACGAGACCTGGTCCTTCTCGAAGTAGTAGCCGTAGAGGTACGCACACCAGCCGTTGTTGCACTTCGAGCGGGAGTAGACGTTGGTGTTCTGCAGGTCGGAGAGGTCGCGGCACTGGCCGTTGACCGTGCCGCCCATCGCCAGGCCGCCGTTGAGCGTGCCGTCCGGGCCGATCGCCGGGGTGCTGTAACAGCCGTCGGTGTCGAAGTCGAGGGCCGGCTGCCAGGTGCGGTCGCCCTCCGGGGCCGAGGCCGGGAGCGCCGGGGGCGGGGCGGCCCAGGCGGCCGCCGGAATGACGGAGAGGAGTGCGGCGAGCGGAAGCGCGAGGGCGAGCTTGCGCGTGAGTCGTTTCCCGAGAGTCATGTGGGGGGTCCCTTGTTCGTGGGGGAAGGGGGTGCACAGATGCAACCAGTGCCGCGATCGCGTGACAACCCCTTGTGTGTGAACGCGCCGGTAACGCCGCCCTCCGGTGGTCTCCCGTGCCCTGGTTGGATGGTCCGGTGGACGCAACGCAGTGGCAGGAACGGATCGTCGCCGAGCTCGCCGGCCTCGGCCAGCAGGAGTTCGTGATCATCGCTGAGCCCTCGCCGCCGGCGCCGGAACCGACGGGCCTCCTCGCCCGGCTCAGGGCGAAGGCGTCACGGTCCGCCCCACCGTCTCGCTGGGGGCAGGTGCTGTGCGTGGACTCGGTCCTCTCCGCGGAGTTCGCCGGTACGCAGCACATCGGCGGCACCTGGGAGGCCTCCGCCGAGCAGCACGAGGCGCTTCGCGCGGCCGGTTGGCTGACCCCCGACGAGACCGACCCGATCGCCCCGGCGCCGGGGGTGCCGCACTACTGGCGCACCGTCCCCCGGGCCGAGGCAGCGCTCGTCGCCGGGCTCCTCGTCGACGCCTTCGGCATCCTCGGCGCCGACTTCTCGACGCTCACGCTCCGCCGGGATCAGTAGGCGCCGAGCTGCTGGCAGAGCATGCGGTAGAAGGCGGTGTTGGTCATCGGGGTCAGCCTGTCCTCCAGCGCGAGGTGGAGGCCGTCGGGGCCATTGATGCCGGCGAGCTGCCACGGGCCGACCGTGATCGACCAGGCGGTGCGGGCGCCGACCTCCTTCAGGACCACGTCGCGAGCGTCCTGGTCCTCGCCCAACAGCTCTGCCATCCGGGCGGTCGGGAACGGGCGCACCGACCCAGCGGCGCCCTTGACCGGGCGGATCTTCAGCGTTCGGACCAGGCTCGGGACCAGGTGACCTCGCGGGAGGTCGAGGGGCTGCGTACGCGTGCCGTCGACGCCGAGCTCGAGGTGGATGCCCGTGGGGTCGACCGCGGCACGGTGCTCGAGGCGTCCGCCCGGGCCGGCAAGGACCCAGACGACCTCCGTCGCGGCGCTCATGCCGGGCCCCAGGTCGCGGCAGCAGCGTCGATCTGGGCGGCCCAGGTCGCATAGTCGCTGGTCAGCACGGTAGCGGTCAGGGTGTGGCCGACTCCGTCGATCGCCACGAACCACTGCTCCATGGTCAGCGCGGAGCCGCCCGGCCCGTCATACATCGCCAGCCGCCGCCCCGCCTCCTGCCCGGCGATCGTGAGGCGCTCGAGGTCGATCGGCGTGTAACCCGGCATCATCTCGGCGAACGCCATCTCGGAGCCGACCTGCCAGTCGCGGAACCCCAGGTCGCCGTTGGTCTGGGCGGTCACCGTGAGGTTGGAGCGGAAGGTCCCGCTCGCCGGCGCGAGCGCCAGGAAACGTACGCCCTCGGGTGGCTCGACAATCTCCCAGCCGTCCGGGAGCGTCATCGTCGTCTGATCAGACATGGTCACTTCTTTCCTGCGGTGCGCTTCTTCTTCGGGCTCGACTCGCGATACCACTTCGGCTTGATGAACGACGGGGTGGGCACGATGACCAGCAGCGGATAGACGAGGCAGGCGAGCAGGAAGAGCCCACCGATGACCGTCCAAGCCGCGGTCTGCTCCGGCACCAGCCCGAACGCCGTCGAGCCGGTGATGGCCAGCGCGGAGATGCAGGGCAGATGGATGAGTACGACGTCCTCGCCCACACCGCCGCGGTTCCACGCGGTCGCCCAGGAACGGGCACGAGCGGAGAGCCCGAGATGTTGCCAGATGCTGACCCCGGCGCCGATGACGCCGGCGACGAGGATGAGTACGGCCCAGATCATTGCGGTCCTAGTCCCAGAAGGTGATGGCGTCGCCGACATCGGAGGCTACCTCGCCGGCGCCCTCCGCGAAGTCGCTGACCCCGTCGACAACGGCCTCACCGAGCTCCCCGGCCTCGTCGACCACGAAGTCGGCGGCCTTGCCGGCCAGCCCGGAGCCGATCGCACCACCGATCACGCCACCCACGACACCGCCGATCACCGTACCCGGGCCGGGGAAGATGCTGCCGATCGCGGCACCGGCCTGTGCGCCGGCCCAGGCTCCACCGGCAGCGCCTGCCGTCGTGATCGCGGAGGTGCTCACCGTGCGGCTCACCCGCTCCGTCGTCGACAGCGACGGGTCGTCGGCGTCCTTCTGCCACTGCTCCCACGCCGAGGTGCCGGCCGTGACCACCCAGCCGGCTCGGGTCGCCCACTTGCCCGCGGTCAGCCACTTGCCGCGTACGGCTGCCTTGTTGGCCTTCGCGTGCCAGTTCTTGTCGCTGAGCACCTTCGCGGCGCGCTCCAGCTTCGTCAGGCTCGACGGGCTGGCGAACCGGCCGTTCACCCGCGGCTGGAACGTGCCGTAACGGCTCTTGACCATCCAGTCGACGCCGGCGCCGGCTCCCAGACCGGCCAGCCCCAGGGCGTACGCACCGATCTGCATGCCGTCGGAGAAGTCCTTCGGCAGCAGGCCCAGGTCCTCGAGGCGGTCCTCGATCCAGCCGTCGCCGGTCGACTTCGAGATCGCCTTGCCGAGGTCCTCGTGGGCGTTGTCCTCGTCCTTGCGGGCCGTCTCGACCCGGCTGACCAGGTCGTTCCACTTCTCGACCTTGGTGTTGTGGGCGTTGACGTCGCCCTCGGAGGCGTCATCGCCCGGGTCGGTCGGCGGCGAGATCATGGTGCCACTCACCGTCAGCCCCGCGCCGCTGGCCTCGGTGCGGATCGTCGACATCTTCGTCTCGACCGCCTTGAGGTCACCCGAGAAGGTCGAGAGGCCCTTGCCCATGGCCTCGATGCGCGACTCGAGCTGACGCAGGTCGTTCTTGCGCTTCTCCGCCTTCGACTCGAAGGCGGCGCCCGCCTGGCCCTTCCAGGAACCGGCAGTCTTGATCGCCTTGCCGAGGTCGTCGAGTGCGTCACCGACCGCGTCCTTGGCGGTCGTGCACGCGTCCGCCGCGGTCTGCGCTGCCGACGCGTCGCCGTAGACCTTCGTGTCCATCGCCTCAGGCATCAGTTGCCCCTCACCCTCTGCTCCTGGCGCCGGCCCGCGTCGCCGGCCCCGTGATCGGCCGTGGTCGCGTGGTCGAGAGCGTTCTGTACGCCGTCGCTGAGTGACCCGAGGCCTTCCGCCATCCCACCGACGGCCGCCGCCAGCGACGCCAGCGCGGTCGCGACCTCGGAAGACGACTCGCCCACGTCAGGCGTCTTCTGCAGCGGCTTGGCCTGCTTGAAGAGGTCTCCACCGGCGGTGTCGAGCGTGCTCTTGATGGACCTGAGATCGTCGGGATTGACGTGCATGTCGTCGTCACTCATGCCCTCGTTCTACCCGCTTTCGCCGATTTCAAACATGACGAAAGTAAAAAGCCCTATACGGCCGCCTCGGCCGGGCTCCGTACGTCATGCTCGCCCTCCACGAACCTGCGGGAGAGGGCGGCGAGCGCCTCATCGAGCTTGGCGTCGTCCGCGCCCCAGTCGGAGAGCTCGGTGACCAGCCATTCCTTGAATGCCGCGACCAGCTTGTCGAGCTCCCCCCTGCCCGCCTCCGTCAGGGCGTACGCCGTCTCGTCGCCGTAGAGGTAGCCCTCCGCCGCGGCGGTGGCGAATGCCGGTGCCAGCACCGCGCCCGGCATCCCGAGGCGGTGGCCGATCGCGACCAGTGAGGTCTCGCCGCCGACCCACTCGCGGATCCCGATCTGGCGTACGCACCACGCGGTCGCCGCATCGAGATCGACCGCCGACTCTCGGAGCATGGTGAAGGTCTCCGGAGGCTGGCGGCGGACCAGTTCGGCGACGGCGACATCGAGGCGCATCGCACTGTCGGAGGAGTTGGGCATCGCGAAGCCGTCGCCCGTGTCGGTCGCGCCTGCCCTCGAGGTGCCGCGTAGGGGCACTTCCTTGAGGAAGAGCGCGACCAGGAACGCCAGCCCGGCGACCGGGACCGCGGCGAGGAAGACGACCTGCAGCGTCTCCGCATAGGCGCCGATGATCGGCGCGCTCTGGGCGTCGGGCAGCGCGTGCAGCAGGGCCGGTGTCGCGACTTCGTCGGCGGGCACTCCTGCCGAGACGAGGGCGGCGGGCAGCCGGTCGGCGAGCCCGTTGGCGTACACGGTGCCCATGATCGAGGCGCCGAACGAGCTGCCCATCGTCCGGAAGAAGGTCACGCCCGAGGTCGCCACGCCGAGGTCCTCGTAGGCCGCGGTGTTCTGCACGATGATCGTCAGGATCTGCATGCTCAGGCCGACACCCATGCCCATGATCAGCAGGAACAGCGACATCATCAGGGTGCTGGTGTCGGCGTCCATGGTCGAGAGCAGATAGAGCCCCAGCGCCATGATCAACGCACCGGCGACCGGGAAGAGCTTGTAGCGCCCGGTCCGGCCCACGATCGAGCCCGCCACCGTCGAGGTCACCAGCAGACCGATGACCATCGGCAGGGTGCGGATCCCGGACGACGTCGCAGAGACGCCGTGGACGTACTGCATGTAGGTCGGCAGGTAGGTCATCGCGCCGAGCATCGCGAAGCCGACGATGAACGAGAGCACGACGCTGACCGTGAACACCCGGTCCCGGAACAGCCGCAACGGCAGGATCGGAGAGACCGCCCGCGACTCGACCCAGACAAAGATCGCGAAGGCGACGGCCGAGCCGATGAACAGACCGATGATGGTCGCCGATCCCCAGGCGTACTCCGTCCCGCCCCAACTGACGGCCAGCGTCAGCATCGAGGCGCCGAGACCGACGAAGAGGATGCCGAGGTAGTCGATCGAGGGGCGCTTGCCTCGGGCGATCTGCGGCAGCGTGAGGCTCGCGATCGCGATCACGGCGATGCCGAGCGGCAGGTTGATGTAGAACGCCCAGCGCCAGGAGAGGTGGTCGGTGAAGACGCCGCCGAGGAGTGGTCCGAGCACGGTGGTGGCGCCGAAGACCGCGCCGAGGGCGCCCTGGTACTTACCTCGCTCCCGCAACGGGATGATGTCGCCGATCAGCGCCGTCGCGGTCACCATCAGGCCACCTGCGCCGATGCCCTGCACGGCGCGGGCGCCGATCAGCCAGGCCATGTCGGTCGCGAACCCGCACGCCGCCGAGGCGAGGATGAAGAGCCCGGCGGAGACCTGCAGCATCAGCTTGCGGCCGAAGAGGTCGCCGAACTTGCCGGCGAGCACGGTCGCCACCGTCTCGGCCAGGAGGTAGGACGACACCACCCACGACAGGTGGCCGGCACCTCCGACGTCGGCCACGATCGTCGGCAGCGCGGTCGAAACGATCGTCTGGTCGAGCGCCGCGAGCAGCATGCCGAGGAGCACGGTGCCGAAGATGAGATTGATCCGGCGCCGGCTCAGCTGAGGCTCGACGTCCGATGCCGCCTGCGGTGCTGCCATTGCGACCCCCACGGTCTCGACTGGAATCAAACTAAGCGAAACTCCAGGTCGGGGCGAGGGGCCTCGCGGAGTGTCAGGCAGCCTCCTCGTGGTGGTCGGCCAGGTCGCGGATGAGACTCGCGGCCGGCTCGTGGACGAATTCGGCGAACCCGACGAGCGCGGAAAGGCCCTCCAGCGGCACGCCCGCGCCGAGCGCTGTGATCGTCTCCGGTCGCATCAGCCACGCGGCCAGGCACGCGGGATAGTCAGCCGGATGGTTGAACAGCTCGTCGAGCTCGACCAACCCATCGTCGTCGGGACTCCTGAACGCATGCAGCCCCGCGTCCATGGCGAGGTTGACCAGTCCGTACGGAATGTCGGTGAGCAAGCCGTAGTCGCGCAACCCGCGGTGGGTCCAGATCTCCCCCGGCTCGTGCCCCGGCCTGCCGGTCCTGTCACGCAGCGCGTCGATCCACCGCTCCGGCTCATCCGTGACGGCGTACGCCACTTCCTCAGGCACCCGCAGCGGCGCCGTCTCGAACATCAGGCCGTCGTCGATCGGCACGATCCGGCCGATCACGCACTCCCCGTCATCGACGAGCAGTCCGGCACCGATGTTGATCGTGGTCAGCTGCTCTCCGGTCCTCGGATCCTCCCAGAGCAGGTTTCGCGGCTCGTGTCCCAGCAGCCGTAGGCCACGCATCGGCGCCCGCACCCACTCCCAGATCCGGTCGGCGCCGGCGATGAGGTCGCCGGACGCGTTGTGGCGCAGGAACGCCTCGAGCCCGCCGAGCTCGTAGAGGAACGTCTGCCGGTAGACCCAGTCGCGATCCAAGATCTGGATCCGGTCGTCCTCCCGGTCACGTCCGGGATCGGGGCCACCACGGACGTCCAGCGCGACACGGATCGCCTTCGACATCCGCCACTGGTTGCGCGCGTGGGTGCTCTGCATCGCCTGCGCGACGATCCATCGCGAATGCGCCCACCTCGGCATCAGCGCCTCGAGCAGCCGCAGCTGTTCCAGCCGCTCGAGGCGCGACGGATGCCAGAACTGCTCCTTGTCGAGCTGGTCGCTGGTCGTGTGAATGATCTCCAGGGCTGATTTCACGTCCCCGCGGGCCTCGGCATCGTTCACCGCGAACATCGCCGGCCAATAGGGACTGTCGACGACCTTCTCCGCGAACGACCGTCGCCGCGGATCCCCGGGCCTGTTCGGCGGACGAGGTGACTTCTCACGCTTCTTTCGTTTGGGCATGACCCCAGCAGACCCCGGATCCGTACGCCCCGCCAGCGCCTATCACCGGCCTGTGGATAACCCTGTCCTGGAGGCCGCCTGTGGACAGTGAACGGCCCGCCGATCAGGCAAGAGCGAGGAAGAGCTTCTCCATCTTCTTGGTGTCGACACTGTCGCGCCCGCCCTCGGCGAGGCACTTCTCCAGCCCGGTGGCGACCAGCGCGTAGCCGCCTCGGCTGACCGCCTTGTTGACCGCCGCGAGCTGGGTCAGTGCGTCCTCGCACTCCGACCCCTCCTCGAGCATCCGGATCACGGACGCCAAGTGGCCGTTGGCCCGCTTGAGTCGGGTGATGACGGCCTTGATCTCGTCAGGCTCGAGCTGCATCGTCGTCCTTCTTCTCTCCAGTGAGTGCTTCCAACATGCCAGTGAGGCGCTGACGCGCGTCCGCCGCGACCTCGGCGACGCCGGCGTCCGGGCTGAACGAGGTCATCGCAGCCGGGTCGAAGATCTCCACCCGGGTCTCCTCGCCCTCGGCGGCGACCACGACGTTGCACGGCAGCATCGTCGCGATCCGCGGATCTGCCTCGAGCGCGCGATGTGCGAGCTGGGGCATGCAGGCTCCGAGGATCACCTGCTGCGGGATGTCGACACCGAGCTTGGCGTGCAGGGTGGCGCTCAGGTCGATCTCGGTGAGGACGCCGAACCCGGCGTCGCCGAGGAGGTCTCGTACGCGCGCCAAGGTCTCCGCGTACGACGCGGCGACGGTGGCGCTCAGGGTGAAGCTGGTCATCTGTTCTCCTTTGTCTTCAGCGATTCTATAACCCCCCGGGGGGTTATGCTACCGTCCTGATCGTAACCCCCCGGGGGGTTACGATCTGAGAGGAGACACCTCCTACACCGCGGCCGAAAGGAGCCACCATGACCACCACTACTGACCATGCCTCGCCCCACGGCAAGAGCGTCCTGCGGGACCTGGGGCCGCTCCACCAGGAGCTACGCCGCGCCATCCCCGACGTCTACAAGGGCTGGGGCGGGCTCTCCAAGGCCGCCTTCGCCGACGGTGCGCTCGACCGTAAGACCAAGGAGCTGATCGCCTTCGCGATCGGCGTGGTCGAAGGCTGCGACGGCTGCATCGCCTCCCACGGCCAGGCCGCCGCTCGCGCCGGTGCGAGCCCCCAGGAGGCAGCCGAGGCCATCGGCGTCACCTTCCTCATGCACGGCGGTCCCGCCACCATCCACGGCGCGCGAGCCTTCGACGCGTTCTGCGAGTTCGTCGACGCCCTCGACGCCGGCGAACCTCCCGCCTGACCACCACCCAGATCCACAGAAGCAGGAACCGAACAATGTGTCGCCCCGTCCGCTGCAAGAAGTGCAGGAAGACCACCTGGGCCGGCTGCGGCCGCCACGTCGCCGCCGTCAAGGCCTCCGTGCCCACCGGTCAGTGGTGCCCCGGGCACTCCGCCGACCCCAAGGACCCCAACGGCACCTGGCTGAGCCGCATCCTCGGCAACTGAGCCTCCCGAAGGCGGAACCCAGGGCACACGAAACTGTCGGAGGCGGCACCTATCGTTCCGAGCAACGCTCGTCGCGGCTAAGAAAGGGGCAGAGGTGACGGCTCTTGCAGATCTCGAACTCTCTGCCCGCGAGCTGGCCGCGCGGCGAGCCTGGGCCGAGCGTGAGCTGGAGCTACAGGACGGCGTGGCCAGCCGCGCCCAGCTCACCGTCGGCGGATACACACCGAACGACGTCCGTCGCGCGATCAGACGCCGCGAGATGCAGTTGGTCCATCGCGGCGTCTACGTCACCCACACCGGCCCGCTCACCTGGCGCCAGCGCGCCTGGGCGGCGGTGCTCTACGCCGAGCCCGCCGCCCTGTGCGGGCCGACGGTCCTCGAACCGCTCCGCACGGACGACGCCGACGGCCCCATCCACGTCGCCATCGACCACAGCCGCCGTCTCGACCCACCCCCGGGCGTGATCGTCCACCGCGTGGTCGGGATGGCCCGCCAGATGTTCGCCGGCCAGCGCCCGCCCCGCCTCAAGCTGGAGGACAACGCCCTCCTCCAAGCCCGCGAGGCAACCTCCGAGATCGAGGTCATCGGCCTACTCACCGACACCATCGGCCGCCGTGGAGTGACCACCAACGCCGTACGCACCGCCCTGAAGCGCCACCCACGACTCCCCCGTCGCGGCTTCATCACCAATCTGCTCGCCGACGTGGACGCGGGCACCTGCTCGGTCCTCGAGCACGGCTACCTCACCCGCGTCGAACGCGCCCACGGCCTCCCGACAGGCACCCGCCAGAGCGAACGATCGACACCGAATGGCAAGGAGTTCCGCGACGTCGAGTACGAGGCGTACGGCCTCGTAGTCGAACTCGACGGCCGGCTCAACCATGAGTCCTGGCGAGCTCAGGGCCGCGACGCCGACCGCGACCTCGACGACCTGGCGCTGGGCGGCAGGCTCACCGCCCGCGTCCGCTGGCCCCAGGTGTTCGAGACCCAGTGCCGAACCGCCGCCAGAGTCACACAGCTGCTGCACCAACGAGGCTGGCAGGACAACCCGAAAATGTGCGGAGACGAGTGCGCCCTGGAGATCTGGATGTGACGTGGGAGTCCCGATGTCACCCAGTGACACCGGGACTCCCACGTCACCGAGTCAGCCTCGGCGCCCGCCGCTGTGGACGTGCACGTGGAGGTGCTTGGAGTCTTGGTAGGCACCCAGATTGGTGAGCACCGCCGCGGCGCCGTGCTCGAGTTCCACATTTCTGGCCACTGCTTGGACTACCCCGAACAGCTCACGTACGTCGGTCTCGTCCTCATCGCTCACAGTCGTGAGCGACGCGATGTGACGTTTGGGCACCACCACGATGTGGACCGCCCAGAACGGCCGCGTGTGGTGGAACGCCAGCACCCTGGCGCTGTCGTGCACCACGTCGAGACGGTCGGGGTGGGGAATGGCGACATCACAGTAGAAGTCAGGTCCGTCGTATCCGGCACCGGTGCTCACGACCTCCACCCCGTCAACCTTAGGACCCACAAATGAGTCCGGTCCCGCACCCTTACTCGGGTGCGGGACCGGACTCATTCAGCCTTCAGGCTCAGCTGCAACCGGAGGTCGAGCCGCAGCCCTCGCAGACGTAGCAGGAGCCGGCGGGGCGCATCTTGGTGCCGCAGGTGAAGCAGAGCGGGCTGTCGATGGCCATGCCGCTGATCGATTCGAGCAGCTCGGCGGTGGTGTGGGCGGTGGCCTTCGGTGCCTCCTCGACGACCTCAGCCTCCTCCTCGACCTCGGCCTCGACCGGCTCGGCGACAGGAGCGGCCTTGCGCTCCGGGGCCGGCTTCTGGACCAGCTCGGCGGCGGTGGTGCCGTTGCCGAGCTGCTCGTAGGAGCCGGTCTCGAGGTAGCGCTGGCGCTCGTCGGCGGAGTAGATGCCGAGAGCAGAGCGATCCTCGAAGGACATGTAGTCCAGCGCCAGGCGGCGGAAGACGTAGTCCATGAGCGACTGCGCCATGCGTACGTCCGGGTCGTCGGTCAGACCGGCGGGCTCGAACTTCAGGTTGGTGAACTTGGAGACGTAGGTCTCCAGGGGCACGCCGTACTGAAGGCCGACGGAGACCGCGATGGAGAAGGCGTCCATGACACCGGCCAGGGTCGAGCCCTGCTTGCCGAGCTTAAGGAAGACCTCACCGAGCTCGCCGTCGGCGTGGGCACCGGAGGTCATGTAGCCCTCGGCGCCACCGACCGTGAAGGAGGTGGTGCGCGATACGCGGGACTTCGGCAGGCGCTTGCGGGTCGGCGCGTAGACGATCTTCTCGATGATCTTCTCGACGACCTCGGGCTCGACCTCGGCCTCAGCAGCCACGGCGGCGGTGGAGAGGCCCTGGTCCTTCTTGGCACCCTCCGACTTGCCGTCGGCCAGCGGCTGGCCGACCTTGCAGTTGTCGCGGTAGATCGCGGTGGCCTTCAGGCCCAGCTTCCACGACTCCATGTAGACCTGCTCGATCTCCTCGACCGTCGCGGTCTCGGGCAGGTTGACGGTCTTGGAGATCGCACCGGAGAGGAACGGCTGGGTCGCCGCCATCATGCGTACGTGGCCCATCGGCTGCAGCGCACGCTTGCCCATCGCGGTGTCGAAGACCTCGTAGTGCTCCTGGCGCAGGCCGGGGGCGTCGATGACGTGGCCGTGCTCGGCGATGTAGGCGACGATCGCCTCGATCTGCTCGGGCTGGTAGCCCATCTTCTTCAGCGCGCGCGGGATCACCTGGTTGACGATCTGCATCGAGCCGCCGCCGACGAGCTTCTTGAACTTGACCAGCGAGAAGTCGGGCTCGATGCCGGTGGTGTCGCAGTCCATCATGAAGCCGATGGTGCCGGTCGGCGCGAGCAGCGAGGCCTGGGCGTTGCGGAAGCCGTTGACCTTGCCGATCTCGACGACGTCGTTCCACACGCGGGTGGCCGCGTCGATGATGTTGCGGTCGACCGGGTTGATCGAGCGGACCGCGTCGTTGGCGGCCTGGTGCTTGCGCATGACCCGCTGGTGGGCCTCGGCGTTGCGGGCGTAACCGGCGTACGGCCCGACGACCCCGGCCAGCTCGGCCGAGCGCTTGTAGCCGGCACCGGTCATCAGCGAGGTGATGGCGGCGGCCATCGTGCGGCCACCCTCGCTGTCATAGCCCAGACCCATCGCCATCAGCAGCGCGCCGAGGTTGGCGTAGCCGATGCCGAGCTGGCGGTAGTCGCGGGTGGTCTCGCCGATCGCCTCGGTCGGGAAGTCGGCGAAGCAGATCGAGATGTCCATCGCGGTGAAGACGACCTCGCAGGCCTGCTGGAAGCGCACGGCGTCGAAGGTGTCGTCGTCCTTGAGGAACTTGAGCAGGTTCAGCGACGCCAGGTTGCAGGAGGAGTTGTCCAGCGACATGTACTCCGAGCACGGGTTGGAGCCGGTGATCCGGCCCGTCTCCGGGTTGGTGTGCCAGTCGTTGATCGTGTCGTCGTACTGCAGACCCGGGTCGGCACACTCCCACGCGGCGATCGAGATCTTGCGGAACAGCTCGCGGGCGTCGATCTCCTCGATGACCTCACCGGTCGTACGCGCCCTGAGGCCGAACTTCTTGCCCTCCTCGACGGCGCGCATGAACTCGTCGGAGACGCGCACGGAGTTGTTGGCGTTCTGGTACTGCACGGACGAGATGTCCTTGCCGCCCAGGTCCATGTCGAAGCCGGCGTCGCGCAGCGCGCGGATCTTGTCCTCCTCGCGCGCCTTGGTCTCGACGAACTCCTCGATGTCGGGGTGGTCGACGTCGAGCACGACCATCTTCGCCGCGCGGCGGGTGGCGCCACCGGACTTGATGGTGCCCGCGGACGCGTCGGCGCCGCGCATGAAGGAGACCGGGCCGGAGGCGGTGCCGCCGGAGGACTTCAGCAGCTCCTTGGAGGAGCGGATGCGGGAGAGGTTGAGACCGGCACCGGAGCCGCCCTTGAAGATCAGGCCCTCCTCCTTGTACCAGTTCAGGATCGAGTCCATGGAGTCGTCGACCGAGAGGATGAAACAGGCCGAGACCTGCTGGGGGGACTCGGTGCCGACGTTGAACCAGACCGGCGAGTTGAAGGCGAAGTGCTGGTTGACCAGCAGCCAGGTGAGCTCGCGACCGAAGAGGTCGGCGTCGGCGTCGGAGGCGAAGTAGTCGTTCTCCTTGCCGGAGGCGACGTAGGTGTTCACGACCCGGTCGATCAGCTGCTTCAGGCTCTGCTCACGCTTCTCGGTGCCGATGGCGCCGCGGAAGTACTTGGTCGTCACGATCGTCGAGGCGTTGATCGACCAGAAGTCGGGGAACTCGACTCCGGTCTGCTCGAAGACGGTCTCGCCGGTCTTCCAGTTCTTCTGGACGACGTCGCGCCGCTCCCAGGTGATCTCGTCGTAGGGGTGGACGCCCTCGGTACTGAAGATCCGCTCGATCTTCAGCCCGGCGCCTGCCTTCGCCGATGCCTGTGCCTCTGCTGCCGTGTCTGTCATTTCGTTCCCCCTGTTGTCATCGATCGCTGTGCCGTACTGCTGGTCGGTGCTGATGGTGGAGTCCTTGCTCTGTTCTATCTGTTTCCGCTGGCTGTGCCGTTGATTGGCCCGAGCAGGTCGCTTCCCCACGGCCTGCCCGGGCCGGTCTATGTGTCCCGTGGGACCTAGTCGGAGCCCACCGGGGCCTCGACCGGATGTTCTGCCTCGAAGTCCTGGACTTCCCGTTCCGTACGCAGCATCTGGATCTCACGCTCGAAGTCCTCCACCGAACCGAAGGCCCGGTAGACGCTCGCGAAGCGCAGGTAGGCCACCTCGTCGAGCTCGCGCAGCGGCGCGAGGATCGCCAGCCCCACCTCGTTGCTGGGAACCTCGGCCAGCCCCTGGCTGCGCAGCGCCTGCTCGACCTCCTGGCCGAGGCAGGCGAGCTGGTCCTCGGTGACCGGCCGGCCCTTGCATGCCTTGCGTACGCCGTGCACCGCCTTGTCGCGGCTGAACGGCTCCGCTGCGCCGGAGCGCTTGGCCACCATCAGCTGCATCTGCTCGACGGTCGTGAACCGCTTCCCACATTCCTGGCAGACCCGGCGGCGCCGGATCTGGCCACCGTCCTCAGCCACGCGGGAGTCGAGCACCTTGGTGTCGCTGTGTCGGCAGAACGGACAGTGCACGGTAGAGCCCCTCTCGTGAGACCTGTGGATCCGGCCGTCTCATTGGCGGCCCGAGCCTGTGGAACCTGTGGATATGAGCGTGAGTCCCTGTGGAACAACACCCCCATCGCTGTGGGCCATCCGCCTGTTCATGTGAACTAGATGTGGATAACTACAGCCGTGTAACTACTAGATGTAGTGGTAACCGTACGCCCGCCCCCACGACGATGCAAGCGAGGGTCGGGTTTACCCGCGTGTCCGGCGTGTCGCCGGTCAAACACCGAAAGATTCCGGTTCAGCGGCGACGGACTGGCCTGGATGAGTAAGAATGACCCCCGTGACAAACATCTCCGGAGGAAATCGCGTCGGGTCGCGGAGAGGCACGCGCCCCAGAAGCGGTCCCCGGCCACCTTTCATCTTGCCTGCGATCGCGACACTGGCCTTCCTCGTCATCTGGGGAGTGCTCGTGTGGGTCGCCGTCGGTTTCGGGGCCGACGCACGGGGAGGCGATTCCGGCGCCTGGGCGAAGCTCGCCATCGCGGCGGTCGTTGCAGTCGCCTGCCTCTTCCTGACCTTCACCTTCGCCGGGAAGGCCTGGCGGGCCTTCTCCGGCTCCCCCACCACGCCACCCGCCGACGACTACGCCGGAAGCCACTCCAACGCCTACGTCGAGGAGCAGGACTACTCGGCCCCGGCCTACTCCGACCAGGCCTACCCTGAGCAGGCCTACCCGGAGCAGGACTACTACGGCACCGGCTCCTACGGCTACGACGACACCGGTTCGTACGGCCGGCACAGCTCCGACACCGGGAGCCAGCCGCCCTACGGCGACACCTCGAACCGCTCGGCCTACACCGACACCGGCTCCCAGTCGCCCTACGGCTACCCCAGCAGCGATCAGGGCTACGGCAACACCGGTAGCCGGGCCGCCTACGGCGCACCGTCCTACCAGCCGCCGACCAGCCCGCCACCCACCCCGCAGCCCTACTACTCGAGCCCGCCGACACCGACGTCGACGCCGCAGAGCACTCCGGGGTACGGCTCGCAGGGCTACGGCACGGACAGCTACCCCACCCAGCAGGGCGGCTCCCCGCAGTATCAGTCCGGCGCCTACCAGACCCCGAGCGGCTACGGTCAGACCGGCTCGCGTGCTCGACTGACCCAGGACCCCGCCGCAACCCAGGCGATGCCCACCCAGCGCCAGCCGCAGGACCCGCCGGTCGAACCGGACGACGAGTGGCCGCCGCGGCACGGCACTCGCAACAAGCAGTGGCCGCCGGCCGAGCCGGACAGCCCCTACCGCGGGCGCCACTGACCCGATACAGCGAGAGTGCTGCAGACGCTTCCCATCGTCTGCAGCACTCTCACTCTTTCCCCGGTAGCCGGCTGCCAGGGTCGAAGGAGCAGCCGGACAACTGTGCGGCGCCTCAGGGCGCGGTCGGAACGATCAGCGTCTGTCCGGACACGAGCATCGAGGACTCGAGACTGTTGAGCTCCTTGATCCTCTGCTCCATCTCCCGAATCGAGGAGTCGGTGCCGGCGACGGCCTTCGAGGAGATGTCCCAGAGCGTGTCGCCATCGCCGACGACCATCGTGTGGGCGGTGGAGGAGGGACTTTTGTCGGCACCGTTCTCCACCGCGAACGCCACCTTCGCCCCGATCAGCGCGATCCCGAAGAGCACGACGAGCGCGAATGCGAACACGACGACTCGTCCGCGACGAGTGAGCCGCACGGTCGAGCGACGCACCTCAGGCACCGGACGCGGCGGCTCGGCTACGGGCAGCACATAGACTGTTGCACTCATCTCACGGCCTCCTGATCACAAGTCTCTCGATCACGTGTTCGATCGAGCACATGTTCGAAGGTAGATCACGTGTTCGAACAACGCAAGTAGCGACCCCAAGAATTTTCGAACGCCGACACGCGCCGCCGATGAGGTCGAACAAATGTTTGATGTCGTGGTGCCAGAGGGACTAATGTGGTGACATGACCACGCAGAAGACAGGCACCGGATCAGGCGGTTCGAAGAAGAGCCGCGTCCGCGAGCTGCCCGACGGGCCGCCGGACGCGACCGGGCTCACGCCGCGTCAGCAGCGCATCCTCGCTCACCTGCGCGACAGCATCGAGCAGCGCGGCTACCCGCCCAGCATGCGCGAGATCGGCGCCGCGGTCGGGCTGACCAGCACCAGCAGCGTCGCCCACCAGCTCCGTGCGCTGGAGCAGCGTGGTCTGATCCGCAAGGACCCGAAGCGACCGCGCGCCCTCGAGGTCTTCCTCCCGGAGGTGATGGCCCACCGCAAGGCCATGTCCGGCGAGGAGCCCGAGTCGACGATCACCGCCGAGGCCGACATCAACCCCAACCCCGACGCCGCCATGGTCCCCCTGGTCGGGCGGATCGCGGCCGGTGGCCCGATCCTGGCCGAGGAGACCTCGAGCCAGCAGAGCATCGAGGACGTCTTCCCGCTGCCCAAGCAGCTGGTCGGCAACGGCGACCTCTTCCTGCTCTCGGTCTCCGGTGACTCGATGGTCGACGCGGCGATCTGCGACGGCGACTTCGTGGTCGTGCGCCAGCAGCCGACCGCCGAGAACGGCGAGATCGTGGCCGCGCTGATCGACGGCGAGGCCACCGTCAAGACGCTCTCCCGCAAGGACGGCAAGGTCTGGCTGCTGCCGCACAACGCTGCGTACGAGCCGATCGACGGCACCCACGCGACGATCCTCGGCAAGGTGACGGCGGTCCTGCGCAGCCTCTGAGTCCTGCGCCACACCTCCCGGAACCAGTCCGGGAACACTGCGTGAAATCCAGCCGCCGGCCCATGACAGGGCCGGCGGCTGCGTCGTTCCATGCAGCGTGACCCAGACGCAGATCGACCGCCGCACCCTCATCGCCGCCGGGCTGGCGACCGCCGCAGGAGCCGGAGCCATCGCTCTTCCCGAGCCCGCCGAGGCCGCGAGCGGCGCGCTCAACCACTTCCAGCACGGCGTCGCCTCCGGCGACCCGCTCCCGGACCGCGTGGTCATCTGGACCCGGGTCACGCCGACGGCGGACGCGACGCCGGGGTCCGGGCAGGGCAAGGAGGTCCTGGTCCGCTGGGAGGTCTCGCCCGCCGCCGACTTCGGCCGCGTCACCGCGAGGGGATCCCAGCAGACGGGCCCCGACCGCGACCACACCGTGAAGCTCGACGTCGCCGGACTGGCCCCGGAGAGCTGGTACTTCTACCGCTTCATCTACAACGGCCAGACCAGCCGGGTCGGCCGTACCCGCACCGCTCCGGCCGCGGATGCGGCGCCGGAGAACGTACGTTTCGGGGTGGTCTCCTGCTCCAACCTGCAGGCCGGCTGGTTCGCGTCCTACCGCCACCTGGCCGCCCGCGACGACCTGCACGCGATCCTCCACCTGGGCGACTACCTCTACGAGTACGGCCCCGGCGAGTACGGCTACGGCATGGCCAACGAGGACGTCCGGCCGCACGAGCCGGCCCACGAGATGCACACGCTGGCCGACTACCGGATCCGGCACGCGCAGTACAAGCGCGACGTCGACCTCTCCGCCGCCCACGCCCGGCTGCCCTGGATCGTCACCTGGGACGACCACGAGTCGGCCAACGACGCCTGGATGCTCGGCGCCGAGAACAACGAACCGGGCGAGTACGACTGGATCGACCGCAAGACCAACGCCAACCAGGCCTACGACGAATGGATGCCGCTGCGCGTCGGTGGCACAGCGACGGTGGAATCCGACGGCCATCTCCACGACCGCATCCACCGGCGGCTGCGTTTCGGCAACCTGCTCGAGCTGAGCATGCTCGATCTGCGCTCCTACCGCTCCCAGCAGGTCGCCCGCACCGACCTCGCCGGCGTCGACGACCCCGACCGCACGATCACCGGCGACGAGCAGCTGGCGTGGCTCAAGGACGGCCTGCTCACCGATGCTCAGTGGAAGATCGTCGGCAACCCGGTGATGATCGCGCCGGTCACCTTCGGCGCGCTCCCGAAGAGCCTGATCACCCCGGTCAACGACATCACTGGCCTGCTGCCCGACAACGGCATCGCCTACAACGTCGACCAGTGGGACGGCTACACCGCCGACCGCACCGAGCTCTTCGAGCACATCCGCAACAACGCGATCACCGACACCGTCTTCGTCACCGGCGACATCCACTCGGGCTGGGCGTGCGACCTGCCGTACGACTCCGCCGTCTACCCGCTCGGCAAGACCGCCGGTGTCGAGTTCGTGGCCACCTCGGTGACCTCGAACAACCTCAAGGACATCCTCGGCGCGCCGCGCCGGACTGTCAGCCTGACGGTCGAGAACATCATCAGGACCGCCAACCGCCACGTCCGCTACCTCAACTTCGACGACCACGGCTTCTCCGTCCTCGACGTGACCCGCAATCGCGCCCAGATGGACTGGTACGTCATCGGCGAGCGCAAGGACTCCAACACCGCCGCCACCTGGGCCAGGTCGTACGCCACCGCAACCGGAAGCAACAGGCTCCATCACGTCACACAGCCCGTGTAGGCCGTGTCCCCCGGACACAGCGGCACTCTGCGCTTAGACTGCCCAGGTCTGCCTTCCCGAACGTCTGGTATCTCATGCGAAACATTGCCCGCCGGATCAACCGCAAACAACGATCCCTCGTCTTGATCGCAGGCATGGTCGTCGCGACGTTCGTCGCCACCATGCCCGCAACCGGCTCGACGCCGGCGACCTCGGTGAGGACCGGCGGTGACACCAGCGCCGAGCAGCCGGTGACCGAGAAGGCGGCCCGCGAGGCGCTCGCCGCGGCCAAGAAGGTCAAGCGCAACCAGTCGGTGCGCGGCACCCGGCAGGTCGTGCCCGGGCGGCACGTCGCCGGCCGGCCCGACGCGACCATCGCGCTGACCGACCTGTGGAACGCCAAGGACGCCCTGGACGGCTCCAACAAAGCGGCTGCGCGTGAGCTGCTCGCCCGCCCACGCACCGCGACCCAGACCTGCAGCGACGCGGTCTGCGTCCACTACACGCCGGGCAACGGCGGGGACCGCGCCTCGACGACGTACGCGACCCAGGTCCGTGACGTGGTCACGAAGGTCCACAACCTCTACGTGCAGGCGGGCTACCGCAAGCCCGCGGCCGACAAGGCGGTCACCCCGGGCAAGGTCGACATCTACCTGGAGAACCTCTACGACGAGGGCTACTACGGCTACTGCGCGCCCGAGACGAAGGTCTCCAAGACCGCCGCGACGGCCTACTGCGTCATGGACAACGACTACGCCACCAGCGAGTACGGCACGGTCAACACGCCCACCGAGAACCTCCGGGTGACGGCCGCTCACGAATACTTCCACGCGGTGCAGTTCGCCTACGACGCCGGCGAGGACCGTTGGATGATGGAGTCCACCGCGACCTGGGTCGAGGACGAGGTCTACGACAGCATCAACGACAACCGGCAATACCTGGGCTACGGCCAGCTCGAGGACCAGCGCAAGCCGCTCGACAACTCCTACGCCTCCAACCTCGGCATCTACGGCAACTGGATCTTCTTCCGTTACCTGACCGAGCGTTTCACCAAGGAGCGCGGGACCCTGCCGGAGGTGGTCCTCTCGATCTGGAACCGGGCGCCGTCGACCTACTCCACCACCGCCATCCGGCAGGCGCTTGCCGCTCGTGGCACCACGCTGAAGCAGCAGTACATTCGCTTCGCCGCCGCCAACCTGGCCCCCTCGAAGACGTACAGCGAGGGCCGGGCCTACTACCCGCCGGTCTACGACGGCCGCACCGCGCTGCCCGCCAAGCGACAGACCGTCGACGGCAAGTTCACCCTCAAGCACCTGACGTACGCCTCCCAGCGCCTCGTCCCGAAGAACGTCGGCAAGGGCTGGAAGCTGCGGATCAAGGTCGACGTGGCCCGGCCCAACGCCAACGGCGCCGTGGTCAGCATCTTCCGCACCGACGGCACCCGCGGCGTCTACTACCTCAAGCCCAACAGCAAGGGCATCGCCACCAAGACCATCGAGGGCTTCTCCTCGAAGCGGATCCGCAAGGTCGAGGTCACCTTCGCCAACGCGAGCAGCAACTTCAACTGCGGCCAGGGCACCGCGTTCTCGTGCCACGGCGTCGCGACCCCCGACAAGGCCACCCACCGCTGGTGGGCGAAGACCTACCGCTGACCCAACCCACGCCGAGTCGGCTCGTCATGACGAGCCGACTCGGCGTGGTTTTCGGTTAGGCGGAGGCCATCTCCGAGAGCCGCTTGAGGGCCTTTCGTACGACGTCGGGGTCGGTCGTGGCCCACATCGGCGGCAGGCTGGCCTTGAGGAACCCGCCGTAGCGGGCGGTGGCCAGGCGGGCGTCCAGCACGGCCACGACGCCGCGGTCGGTGGTGGTGCGGATCAGCCGGCCGGCACCCTGCGCGAGCAGCAGCGCCGCATGGGTGGCGGCGACCTGCATGAACCCGTTGCCGCCGGCCTTGTCGGCCGCCTGCTGCCGGGCCGACATCAGCGGGTCGTCGGGGCGCGGGAACGGGATCCGGTCGATGATCACCAGCTGACAGGTGTCGCCGGGGACGTCGAGGCCCTGCCACAGCGACAGGGTGCCGAAGAGGACCGTGTGCGGGTCGGCGACGAACTGCGCGGCGAGCTCGGGCAGCTGCGCGTCGCCCTGGGCCAGCGTGGTCAGGTGAGGCAGCTTCTGGCGCACGACCTCGGCGGCGGCCTCGGCGGCACGCCGGGACGAGAAGAGCCCGAGCGTACGCCCGTCGGCGGCGTCGACCAGGTCGACGATCTCGTCGAGGGTCTTGGCGCCCATGCCGTCACGCCCCGGAGGAGGCAGGTGGCGGGCGACGTAGAGAATGCCCTGCTTGCCGTAGTCGAACGGGCTGCCGACATCGAGGCCGATCCACGGCAGCACGTCATCGGTACGCTGCGCCCCGGCACCCACCGCGGTGCGCTCCTCCGCTTTGAGCCCGAGGGATCCGGCCACGGGGCCGAAGTCGCCGCCGAGCTTGAGGGTCGCCGAGGCGAAGACGACGGTCTTCTCGGTGAGCAGCTTCTCGCGCATCTGCGCCCAGACCTGCAGCGGCGCGACGCAGAGGCGGGGCGGGATCCGGTCGCCGCCCTCGTTGAGCCAGATCACGTCGTGCTCGGAGGCGGCGGCCATCCGCTCGGCGGTGGTGAAGACCTCCTGCAGGCCGCCCTTGGCCTGCTGGAAGCCGGGATCGGCGCCTTCGGAGTCCTTGGGCTTCGGCAGCGCGGAGATCGCGGACCGAGCGGTGTCACGCACCAGCACCAGGGCGTCCGAGACCACCTCGGGCAGCGTGATCAGCCGCCCGGGCGAGGTCTCGTTGATCGCCGCCCGCAACGCGTCGGAGGCGTCGGCGAGGTCGTCGGCCTCGGAGCCCTCGATGTGCTTCTGGGCCCGCCGGGCGGCCCGTTCCACCTCGGCCGCGGTCAGCTCGTCGGTCGCCGCCTGGGTCACCCGAGCGACGAGCTCATGGGCCTCGTCGATCACGACGGCGTCGTACTCCGGGATCATCGGCACACCCTCGATCGCGTCGATCGCGAGCAGGGAGTGGTTGGTGACGATCAGGTGGCTCTTCTGGGCCTTCTCTTTGGCGACCTCGGCGAAGCACTCCTCGCCGAAGGGGCACTTGGCGGCGCCGAGGCAGTCGCGGTGGTTGACGGAGACCTGGCGCCACTCGCGGTCGGTGTGGCGGGGCGCGGAGTCGCGCTCGCCGCTGCCGCCCTTCTCCGCCTGCTTCTCGGCCCAGCTGCGCAGCTCGAGGACCTTCTCGGCCATCGGCCCCAGCGGGACGTCGACCAGGGTGCCCTGGTCGTCGGGGGCGCCCTCGCGCACCCGGTGGAGGCAGGCGTAGTTGGAGCGGCCTTTGAGGACGGCGTAGGACGCGTCGACGCCGGGGCGCGAACCGATCGCCTTCACCAGGCGCGGCAGGTCACGCTCGACGAGCTGGTGCTGCAGCGCCAGGGTCGCGGTGGCGATCACGACCCGACTGTCGTGGAGCAGCGACGGGACCAGATAGGCCAGCGACTTCCCGGTGCCGGTGCCGGCCTCGACCAGCAGGTGCTCCTCGTCGGCCAGGGCCTGCGCGACCGCGTCGGCCATCAGCACCTGACCCTCGCGGGTGGCCCCGCCGAGGGTCGCGACCGCATCCGCCAGGGCTTCACGTACGGGCGTCTGGGAGGCGGTCTCGGTTGCGGTCACTCGGGCAACCTTAGCCGTGGGCGGGGACAGTCTCCGATCGGCTCTCCGCGATCCGGCGGGCGACGATCTCCCCGAACTGCATGTGGCCCGCCACCGTCAGGTGGGTGTTGTCCGCGAGCATCGGCAGCTCGAGGTCGAAGACGTTGATGTACGTCACCCCGTACTCCGCCGAGACCCGCCGCATCATCTTGTTGACGACCCGGATGGCCTTGGCGCGGGAGTTCACCTTGGGCGCGCTGAGCACGATCACCTCGTGGCCCTTCAGCTCGTCCAGGGTGGCCCGGAAGCCCTTCTCGACGTCGTCGAGATCGCTCTTCGAGTCGTTGATGCCGCCTTCGAGCACGACCAGGTCGGCCCCCTGCGCCACCGCGTCGGGAACACGCTCGGGGAACGAGATCGGGCCGCACCGCTCCATCAGCTCGTGCGAGTAGCCGGTGCCGCCGAAGCCGGAGACCCGCACCTCGCCGTCGAGATAGCGCGGCCAGGACAGCCCGGGGTCGTCCAGCCCGAAGCCGGAGGCCCAGGAGTCGCCGATCACCACGACCCGCTCGCCGGCTCCGGTCACCACGGAGGCGCGGGTCACCGACTCGGCGGCCAGCCGGGTGCACAGGTCCTGGGTCACCTCGGCCTCGTGGTTCGCCTTCTGCCCTGGGAGGGCGGCGTCGTCCTGGCTGCCACAGCCCGCGAGCGTGGCTACCAGGACAGCACCAGCCAGCGCGCTCACGATCGTGGCGCGCGCCGCGTGGCGTACCTGTGTCCGCATCCCTGCCCTCTCCGAGACTGATCGTCCCAAGTGTGCGGGACGATCCTGGCATCACCAATCTCGAAACGCCGGATCAGAGTGCGCGCTCCACGCTCAGTTCGTGTACGCAGCCAGCTCGCCGGCCAGGTCCGCGTTGGCGCGGCCCTTGACGACGGTGCCTTCGGCGGTGTGCTCGAGGTGGTCGATCTCGCCGTGCTGGTGGATCCGGTTGACCAGGTCGCCCCGCTCGTAGGGAACCAGCGCGGAGAACTCGACGCCCGGCCGCGGCAGGTCGGTCTCGACGGCCTTGATGGCCGCGTCGATGCCCTCGCCGGTCTTGGCCGAGACCGCGACCGAGTGCGGCTCGGCGCGCAGCAGCCTGGCGATCACCAACGGGTCGGAGATGTCAGCCTTGTTGATCACGACCAGCTCCGGCACCTCGCTGGCACCGATCTCGGCGAAGACCTCACGCACCGCCGCCAGCTGACCCTCGGGGTCGGGGTGGGAGCCGTCGACGACGTGCACGACCAGGTCGGCGTCGGCGACCTCCTCCAGCGTCGAGCGGAAGGCCTCGACGAGCTGGTGAGGCAGGTGGCGCACGAAACCGACGGTGTCGGACATCGTGTAGACCCGTCCGTCCTCGGTGGTGGTGCGGCGGGTGGTCGGGTCCAGGGTCGCGAAGAGCGCGTCCTCGACGAGCACCCCGGCACCGGTGAGCCGGTTGAGCAGCGACGACTTGCCGGCGTTGGTGTAACCGGCGATCGCGACCGCCGGGATGTGGTGGCGTTTGCGGTCGGCACGCTTGGTGTCGCGCGTGCCCTTCATCGCCTTCAGCTCACGGTTGAGCTTGGCGATCTTGGTGTTGATCCGGCGGCGGTCGGTCTCGATCTTGGTCTCACCGGGACCACGGCCACCGATACCGGCACCGCCGGCGACGCGGCCACCGGCCTGGCGGGACAGGTTGCCACCCCAACCACGAAGCCGCTGCTTCATGTAGCTGAGCTGGGCGAGCTCCACCTGCGCCTGGCCCTCGCGGGACTTGGCATGCTGGGCGAAGATGTCGAGGATCAGCGCGGTCCGGTCGACGACCTTGACCCCGGTGCGGTCCTCGAGGTTCCTGAGCTGGCTCGGGGCGAGCTCGCCGTCGGCGATCACGGTGTCGGCGCCGGTCGCGGCGACGATCTCCTTGAGCGCCTCGACCTTGCCGCGTCCGATGTACGTCGCGGGGTCGGGCGCCTGGCGACGCTGGTAGATCGCCTCGAGCACCTCCGAGCCGGCCGTCTCGGCGAGGAGCGCGAGCTCGGCCAGGGAGTTCTCGGCGTCGGTCTGGGTGCCGCCGGCCCACACGCCCACGAGCACCACTCGCTCCAGGCGAAGCTGGCGGTATTCGACCTCTGTGATGTCCTCGAGCTCGGTGCGCAGGCTGGCGACGCGCTTGAGCGCGTGCCGCTCGGCGAGCTCCATGGCACCGACGGTCGGGTCGATGTCCTCGGGATCCTCGTCGGCATAACCCGACTCGAAGCCGTCGTCGAGCGCGTCCCAGTCCTCGGTGGCCTCGAGCTCGTCAGCGAGTGAGAAATCGTGTGCGTTGTTCGTCATATACCAACAAGGATACGGCGCCGCACCACCCGGGGGACAATGCTTATCCACAGGCCCGATCCGGGGCCGGTCTCAGCGCTGCTCGAGCACCTCTCGAAGGACCTGCCCGACGTCCTCCGGCCGCTCGGCGACGTACGCCGCCCCGCCGGTCGCATCGGCGATCGCCTGCAGCGTGCCGAGGTCGGCGTCGGCGGTGATACCGATCCCCAGGACGCGGACCGGCCGCCGTGGGTCGGAGGCAGCCTCGAGCTGGCGGACGAGCTCTGCCACGTCCATCGAGTCGGGGTCGTCGTTGGTGCCGTCGGTGAAGAGAAGCACGTCGTTGGAGGCCAGCGGGTCGTAGGAGGCGACCGCGGCCTGATAGGCCGCCAGGGCGGTGTCGTGCAGGGAGGTGCCGCCGCCGGTGCGCGCGGTGAGACCGGCGATCTCCTTGGTCAGCTGCGCGCGCTGGTTCTTCGAGGCCAGCTGACGGGTGGGCACGAGCACCTTGTGGTCGGCGCCCAGCGTGCCCTCGGTCTTCTCGGAGAAGGCCCAGAGCCCGATCGCGGCGCCACCGGGAAGGAGACCGACGGCTTCCGAGGCCGCTTCCTGGGTGACCTGCAGGCGGGTCGTGGCGCTGTCAGGAGCGGTCGGCCACGCCATCGAGCCGGAGACGTCCATGACCGCGATCGCCCGGGTCGGCCGAAGCCTGGCGCTCCACTCCGAGGCCGTCTCCGCCACCGCGGCCGAGTCGACGCGGGTGTACGCACCCACGTTGGGCGCCGGCTTGCCGGCTCCGGTGGTGCGGAACCCGGCCTGGGTCAGGGCGGTGTCGGCGGCACCGCTGTCGAGCACCCTGGCGAAGCTGGTGATCGAGGCGGCGATCGAGTTGCGGCGCGAGGCGTCCGCGGTGATCAGGACCGGGTAGTCGAGGACCACCGTGCCCTCCTTCGGGGCACTGGCCTTCAACGTCGGCGCGTACGTCGACCACTGCTGCTCGCTGGTCGCGGTCACTCCGCCCATGACCGTCTGCAGCTCGGCCAGGCGTCCCGAGTCGGTCGGCCCGACGCCCTCCTCCCCGGAGGCGAGCCGCTCTGCGTACGGCTCCAGCTTGGCCTCGCTCTGGGGCTTCCCCCGGCTCGCGACGGCCGTGCCGAGAGCGCTCATCATCCGCTGAGGGTCGCCCATCAGCAGGTCGTCCTCGGCGAAAGCCTCGGCGTAGGAGGTGCGGGTGAGCCCGTCGCCGGAGACGAGCACGACCGGCGAGGAGGCCATCGAGTCCCGCAGCGTCACCGGCTCGACGGCCGGGTCGACCCGGTCCAGCCAGACCGAGGAGTCAGGGATCCACACATCGGGGAGATCGCCGTCGAGCGCCAGCGGCGCAAGGACCTGGTCGGCCTTGGTCGCCTCCACCTCGATCTGGCCACAGCCGGCGTCCTCGAGGATGTTGCCCACGACGGTCGCCGCCTCGGGAGCCACCGCGACGGTCATGTCCGGGCCGAGACAGGTCCGGTCGTCGGTCGAGTCCGCGTTGCCGTTGGCGACCAGCGCGGTCGCGATCAGGCACACGGCCAGTACGCCGGCCGCACCGGCGATCACTCCGATCGTCTCCCGCGTCAGCCGTGGCTCGCGCGGGGGCTCGCCCGGTCCCGCCGGCCCCGAGGGCTCGTCGGGACCGATGATCGCGAGCGCCTTCGACGTACTGGTGTCCGCCTTATCGGACATGCGAACTCCTTGCTCCGACGTCCGCGGAGCGGTCTGAAACGGTCCGCGGCTGGCGCACACATTAGCGGTGCGCCAGCCGTCGGGGTACTTCTTGCGTCCAGTTACTTCGGTGGCATCCGGATGCCGCCGTCGACGCGGATCGTCTCGCCGTTCATGTAGTCGTTGGTCAGACACTCCACGACCATGCTCGCCAGCTCCGCCGGCTCACCGAGCCGGTGCGGGAACAGGACGCTCTCGCCGAGCTTGGCCTTGAACGCCTCCGACTCCGGGCCCTCGCCGTAGATCGGGGTGTCGATCAGCCCCGGGGCGACGGTGTTGACGCGGATGCCGACCGCGGCGAGGTCGCGCGCGAGCGGGAGGGCGAGGCCGACGACGCCGCCCTTGGACGAGGAGTAGGACACCTGCCCGATCTGGCCGTCGAAGGCCGCCACGCTGGCCAGGTTGACGATCGCGCCACGCTGCCCGTTGGCATCGGGCTCGTTGCGGCTGATGTAGGTCGCGGCCTGGCGGCACATGTCGAAGGTGCCGATCAGGTTGATCGCGATGACCTTCTTGTACGCATCCAGGTCGTGCGCCGAGCCGATCTGGCCGTCGCGTCCGATGGTGCGCTGCGCCCAGCCGATCCCGGCCGAGTTGACCACCGCCTTCAGCGGCGCGATCTCGACGGCCCTCTCCACGGCGTTGGTGATCTGGTCGGTGTCGGTGACATCGACGGGCACGAACAGGCCCTTGATCTCCTCCGCCAGGGCCTCGCCCTTGTCCTTCTGCATGTCCGCGACGATCACCGTCGCACCCTTGGCGGCCAGCGCCCGGGCGGTCGCCGCCCCGATCCCACTGGCCGCACCGGTCACGATCGCTGTGCTATCAGTCAACTCCATGGGCAGCACCATAGACGTGACCACCCTCACGGTGGTGAATACCCGTTAACCGTCTCGCAGTCAGAGCGCGGTGGTGCCCTCGGCGATCAGGATCGCCGGCCCGGTGAGCAGCACCCGGTCGTCGGTCGTCCAGGTGACGTGGAGCGTGCCGCCAGGGACATCGACCCGGTACGTCACATCAGCATCGCGGGCGATCGCGAGACCGTCGGCCTCGGCGGCCGCGACCATCACCGCGCACGCTCCGGTGCCGCACGAGCGGGTCTCCCCCGCGCCGCGCTCGAAGACCCTCATCGCGACGTGACGCTCGGCGACGCGTTCGAAGAACTCCACGTTGACCCCGTGCGGATAGACCGCCTCGTCGAAGATCGGGGAGTCGTAGAGGTCACCGACCGGGCCGTGGGGATCGATCGAGTCGACCTCGGCAGCGGCGTGCGGGTTGCCCATGTCGACGTTGCAGGCCGACCAGAAGTGGTGGGCGACGGTGACCTGGGTCGACCCGAGCAGCTTCGGCGAGCCCAGGTCGGCGGTCCAGACGTCTCCGGACGCCCGGAGGATCTTGTCGCCGGCGCGGGTCGCGAAGGTGACCTCGTCGCCGGCGAGGCCGGCGGAGCGCAGATACTCCGCGAAGACCCGGGTGCCGTTGCCGCACATCTCGGCCCGGGTGCCGTCGGCGTTGCGGTAGTCCATGAACCACTCGGCGTCGCTGACCGGACGGTCCTCACCGGTGTAGGCGGCGGTCCGGATCACCCGCAGGATCCCGTCGCCGCCGATGCCGGCCCGGCGGTCGCACAGCGCCCGGACCCGGTCGGCCATCTCCTCGTCCGAGAGGGAACCGTGCACCGACCCGTCGACGTCGGGCAGCAGCACGAAGTCGTTCTCCGTGCCGTGTCCCTTCAGATACGTGTAGGACATCAGTAGAGGAACTTCGAGTAGGTGTCGGTGCGGTAGTAGTCCTCCATCTCCGCAAGCGTACGCGGGTCGTTCTCGACCTGCTTGGCGATGACCGCGCGCTTGGGGAGGTGGTCGGGGTCCCACGTCTCGGGGTCCCACAGGCCCGAGCGCAGGAACGCCTTCGCGCAGTGGAAGAAGATGTCGTCGATGTCCACGACCAGGGCGAGGATCGGCCGCTTGCCCTTCACGGCCATCTCATCGAAGAACGGTGCGTCGGAGACCAGTCGGGCACGGCCGTTGATCCGCAGCGTGTCACCGCGGCCCGGGATCAGGAAGTTGAGCCCGACGTGCGGGTTGGCCAGTACGTTGCGGTAGCCGTCGACCCGCTTGTTGCCCGGCCGCTCCGCGATCGCGATCGTCTTGTCGTCGATGACGTGCACCAGCGATCCGGCCGGGTCCCCCTTGGGCGAGGCGTCGCAGTTGCCGGCGGCGTCCGAGGTCGCGAGCACGCAGAACGGCGTCGCGGCGAGCCACTGCCTGTCGATGTCGAGGAGCGCCGGGCGCCCCTTGGTCACCGCCCGCTCGTGCGGCACGCCGACCAGGTCGACGAGCTCCTCGATTGTGCTGATCTCAGTCCAGGTAGGGGTCACGGCCTCAGGGTACGAGGCGGGCGCATGGGCGGCCGAATCATTTCGCCGCTCGCTCAGACCGACGGCACCTCGCCCCGGCGGGCCCGCAGCCACTCGATCGGATCGCCCCGGTCGACCTCGACACCGGCCATCCGGAGCATCATCCGGACCAGCAGACGCCGATGGGCTGCGTACGTCAGGACGTGGGCGACCACCGACCCGATCTGGAAGCTCTCCGGCGGCTCGCAGAGGGCGTCGATGAGCCGGTCCTCCCAGGCCCCGCGCCGCTCGATGTCGCGTACGACCGCCAGCCACCGCGCCGCCACGGCCTCGTGCCGCTCGACCAGCTTTACCACCGAGTCGGCGCGGCTCCGGACCGGCATCGCGAGGCCTTCGATCGAGGCCACCCAGCACTCCTTGGCCCACACCGTCGCCTCCAGGACCTGCGCGAGCGACTCCTCCGGACCGTCCCACTCCAGCACCTCATGGCCAGCCAGCCGCACCTTGGTGAGCACCTCCGCGGGCAGGCCCTTGGCGAGGTCGAGCAAGGCTCTGGTGTCGTCGAGGTCGTGCATGACGAGCTGCTCCGTGAGCGGAGAGAGCACCCGCTCCTGGGAGTCGACCCACAGCGACTCCGGCGGATGGAAGTGGATCCCGTTCGGTGCCGGCAGCCAGTGGCTGACCGCGGCGGTGCTCGGCGGGTGCCCGAAGGCCTTCGCGTAGGCCCGCGAGAACCCCTCCACCGACTCGTACCCGGCGGCCCAGGCGGCATCGGTCACCGTGCCACCGTGCTGCAGCTGCCACGCGGCACGCTCCAGCATCACCCGCCGCCGCATCGCCACCGGCGGCTCGCCCGCGCCCCGGGAGAGCAGCCGGTTGAAGTGATAGGGCGAGGTGTAGGCGTCCCCGGCCATCTGCGCCAGCGTGCGCGGCTCACCGGCGTCGGCGCCGTCGAGCACCGCATCCAGCAGCTCCCGCAGGCGGTCACGTACCTTCTCGCTCACAGTTCCAACCCCCGCACGGCCGCGACGGCCTTGTCGAGACGGGCGGGATCATCATATGAGACCCACACGACCCGCGGATCCTTGCGGAACCAGGCGTCCTGGCGCCGGGCGAACTGCCGGGTCTTGATGGCAGTCCGCTCCATCGCCTCCTCCAATGTCGTCTCCCCCGCGAGATAGGCAGCGACCTCCTTGTAGCCGATGGCCTTGGACGCGGTCCTCGACTGCCCCAGACCCACCTCCAGGAGCCGCGCGACCTCGTCGACGAAGCCGGACTCGAACATCTCCGAGACCCGCTGCCGGATGCGTACGTCCAGGGCTTCCCGGGAGATGTCGACGCCGATCTGGATGGAGGCCGGGTCGTGGTAGACCTGCTCGGGCAGTCGTGCGCTGAACGGCTCGCCGGTCAGCTCGATGACCTCGAGAGCGCGTACGACACGGCGACCGTTGTCGATCTCGATCCGCTCGGCCGCGACCGGGTCCAGGGCTCGCAGGCGGTCGTGAAGTGCCTTCTCACCTGCGGTTTCGAGCTCTTTCTCCAGACGCTCGCGCACCTCGTTCGAGGTCCCGGGGAACTCGAACCGGTCCAGGATCGCTCGCGTGTAGAGAGCACTGCCGCCGACCAGCACGGGTGTCTTCCCGGCCTTGCGAAGCGTCGCGATCTCCTCGCGCGCCAGTGCCTGGAAGTCGGCGACGGAGGCCGGTTCGGCGATGTCGAGGAGGTCGAGCAGATGGTGCGGGATCCCGCGTCGCTCCGCGACCGGCAGCTTCGCCGTCCCGATGTCCATGCCGCGATAGACCTGCATCGCGTCGGTGTTGATGATCTCGCCACCGAGGGTCTCGGCGAGGTCGAGCGAGAGCGACGTCTTCCCCGCTGCGGTGGCTCCGACGACGGCCACGATCGGGGTGGTGGACCGGGTAAAAGATCCCGGCCCGTGTAGCTCATGTGAACTATTCGGGTCGCGTGTCCCCCTGTTGCTGTCGTACTCCATGTGGTTAGTGTGGCCGCTAGCTGGCTCATACGGGGAGCCACCGATCAAGAGGGGGAAGCATGAGCTTCTTGGACAAGGCAAAGGACCTCGCCCAGCAGGGCATCGACAAGGTTGGCGCCGACAAGGTCGGCGAGGGCCTGGACAAGGCCGGCGAGTTCGCCGACGAGAAGACCGGTGGCAAGTTCAGCGACCAGATCGACCAGGGCGTCGAGACTGCGAAGAACGAAGCAGAGAAGCTGGACGGCGGCAACTGAGCCATTCACAGGCCTCGAGGCGGGGAGCGACCCAGACCGGGTTGCTCCCCGCCTCGCGTTTACGTCCCGTTACACCCGGCTGACTTTTTACGTATCGACTTTCGAAACACTGTTACGAACCTGTTGCGACTTGTGCCGTCACATGGAACGGTCTAGACCGTCTCATTCTCGTCTCACGAATGGGACAGCCGGGGGGCGGACGTGCGATGCACGTTCGATTCCGGTCCAATCACAACTACTCGGAAGTGTGGACCAATATGTCTGAGAACTACGGCAACAGCGACGAGCAGCAGAACTACGGCCAGGAGGGCGGCTTCGGCGGCCAGGAGTCCAGCGAGGGCTCCTCCTACGGCTCGGAGTCCTCCAACGAGGGTGGCTTCGGCGGCCAGGAGGGCGGCCAGAGCGAGGGCGGCTTCGGCGGCGGCGAGCAGTCCAACGAGGGCGGCTTCGGCGGCGGCCAGGAGCAGTCCGAGGGCTCCTCCTACGGCTCCAGCGAGGGCTCGAACGAGGGCGGTTCCTCCTACGGTGAGCAGTCCGACGAGGGCAGCTCCTACGGTGGTGGCGAGCAGTCCGAGGGCTCGAGCGAGGGCGGCTTCGGCGGCCAGGAGTCCAACGAGGGCGGCTCGTCCTACGGCTCCGAGGGTGGCCAGAGCGAGGGTGGCTTCGGCGGCGGCGAGCAGTCCAACGAGGGCGGCTTCGGTGGCGGGCAGGAGCAGTCCGAGGGCTCCTCCTACGGCTCCGACGAGGGCTCGAACGAGGGCGGCTTCGGCGGCGAGCAGAGCCAGTCGCAGTACTGATCTGCTGATCACACGGATCGAGCGCCGGGCCCGCAAGGGACCCGGCGCTCGACGCATTTCACACAGAGATCTCACACGGAGATCGACGATCAGGCGCGGTACGCCACCCATCCGTCGATCATGCGCTGCACCTGACCCGGCGTGAACTCGTCCATGCACGCGTCCTCGGTGTAGTCCATGAAGTTGTGGATCGGGTCGAGGCCCGGCGCGGTGCAGGTGTCGGAGCCCTCCGGGCAGCCGAAGGCCGGCGCGGCCTCGGCCGGGGTGTCGGCGACCTGGTCACCCTTGCCGCGACAGCCACCCTGGAAGGTGTGGTAGAGGTGCAGCCAGTGGCCGACCTCGTGCGTTGCCGTGTCGCCCTCGTCGTACGGCGCCGCCGAGCCACCCGGCAGCGACTCACCGAGGATGACCACACCGTCCTGCGACCCGATGTTCTTGGTCGGGAAGGTCGCCCAGCCGAGCAGACCGTCGTCGATCTCGCCGATGTAGACGTTGAGCGCGTTGTCGCCGCCCTGGCGCAGGGCCGCCTTCATGTCCCGCTCCCCGGTCGAGCCGGAGATGATCGGATACCAGGCCGGGTTGATCGTGGTCTCCTGGCCGGCCACCTCGAAGGAGAACGGCGTGCCGGCGTACGCCGCGTTGAGCACGTCGATCTGGGCGTCGATGTTCGCCTGCGGGACGGCTCCGGTGGTGGCGTTCTCCTGGATGACATGGATGTAGGTCGGGATGGTCGTCGCGGCGAGGTTGGCGGTGCCGCCCTTCTTCCCCTGCGCGGCCAGCGCACTGGAGAGCGCCTTCTCCTTGGCGTCGGCCTGCTTCGCGGTCAGATGGTTCGTGTCGCGGACCTGCTTGGCCCCTTCGGCGACGCGGGCGGCGCCGACCTCGTGCGGGTCGAAGCAGGCATCGCCTCCTGCGGACGCCTGCATCGCGCCCGCGGGGGCTGCGGCTGCCAGGCCTGATGCCACGAGAACACCGAGTGCGCCCATCGCCGCTGCTCTGTTGACCAGCTTGGGAATCGACATGGGGGTATCCCTTCCTGAGACAAGTTGCCTCAGGCTAGAGCAGGAATACCCTCAGGGGGAACGGTGTTACGGAGAATTTGCTGTTCGGGTAACGGCAGACCGAACGATCAGCCGCACGCAGGCGCAGCCGGCAGCGGAGCGGGCACCCCGACCGACGGCATGCCGAGCCCGACCGAAGCGGCCTCGGGCTCGGGTCGGCCCTGGCGCGCCTCCCAGGCGTCACCGGAACGGGTGCGGCGTACCTCGAGCACGGGGTTGTCGGCGACCAGGTGGTGCGGGGCCGCGTAGGTGACCTCGACCTTCACCATGTCGCCGGGACGTACGCCATCGGCCCCGGCCGCATTGAAGTGGACCAGCCGGTTGTCGGGAGCGCGACCGGAGAGCCGGTGGGTCTCGGCATCCTTGCGACCCTCGCCCTCGGCGACCATCAGCTCGAGCGTACGTCCGACGTTCTTCTTGTTCTCCTCGTAGGCGATCTCGTTGACGAGGTCGACGAGCCGGCCGTAGCGGTCCTTGACGACCTCCGGAGAGATCTGGTCGGGGAGATCGGCGGCGGGGGTGCCGGGACGCTTGGAGTATTGGAACGTGAAGGCGGAGGCGAAGCGCGACTCACGGACCACGTCGAGGGTGGCCTGGAAGTCCTCCTCGGTCTCCCCCGGGAAGCCGACGATGATGTCGGTGGTGATCGCCGCGTGCGGGATCGCCGCGCGGACCCGCTCGATGATGCCGAGGAACTTGGTCGACCGGTAGGAGCGGCGCATCGCCTTGAGCACGCGGTCGGAGCCGGACTGCAGCGGCATGTGCAGCGACGGCATCACGTTGGGCGTCTCGGCCATCGCGTCGATGACGTCGTCGGTGAACTCGGCCGGGTGCGGGCTGGTGAACCGGACCCGCTCCAGCCCCTCGATCTCGCCGCAGGCGCGCAGCAGCTTGGAGAAGGCCTGCCGGTCGCCGAACTCGACGCCGTAGGCGTTGACGTTCTGGCCCAGCAGCGTCACCTCGGTGACGCCCTCGGCGACCAGCGCCTCGATCTCGGCGAGGATCTCGCCCGGTCGCCGGTCCTTCTCCTTCCCCCTCAGAGAGGGGACGATGCAGAAGGTGCAGGTGTTGTTGCAGCCCACGCTCACCGACACCCAGGCGGCATAGGCCGATTCGCGCTTGGTCGGCAGCGTGGACGGGAAGACCTCGAGGGACTCCAGGATCTCGACCTGGGCCTCCTCCTGCACCCGGGCCCGCTCGAGCAGCACCGGGAGCGAGCCGATGTTGTGCGTCCCGAACACCACGTCGACGTACGGCGCCTTCTTCGTGATCGTCGCGCGGTCCTTCTGCGCGAGGCAGCCACCGACGGCGATCTGGAGGTCGGGGTTGGCCTCCTTGATCGGGGCCAGGTGGGAGAGGTTGCCGTAGAGCTTGTTGTCGGCGTTCTCCCGCACCGCGCAGGTGTTGAAGACGACCACGTCGGCCTGCGTGCCCTCGGTCGCCTTCAGATAGCCAGCATCCTCCAGCAGCCCGGAGAGGCGCTCGGAGTCGTGGACGTTCATCTGGCACCCGTAGGTGCGGACTTCGTAGGTGCGCACCGCCGAAGCGGAGCCAGAGGCGATCGACGTAGTCATAGCGCCTTCAAGCGTACGACCGCATGGGCCGCGTCGAGGAATCCAGCGCGGATGACCGGCGCTGCGGACGTACCGAATCTTGTTGGTTATCTGGTTGTAACCGATCCCGGGGGCCAAGTCATAGATGTGCAATGCAGGATGTGGTTAGGTCTGCGGCATGACCGTGCTTGACACCGAATCCGCCAGCGCACCTTCGGGAGACGCCTTGGTGGTTCTTGACCATGTCGACAAGCACTACGGCGACCTGCACGTGCTCCGGGACATCAATCTGGAGATCAAGCGTGGCGAGGTCGTCGTGGTGATCGGGCCGTCGGGCTCGGGGAAGTCGACTCTCTGCCGCGCGATCAACCGCCTGGAGACGATCGACTCGGGCACGATCAAGCTCGACGGCAAGGAGCTGCCCGCGGAGGGCAAGGGCCTGGCCAAGCTGCGCGCCGAGGTCGGGATGGTCTTCCAGAGCTTCAACCTCTTCGCGCACAAGACGATCCTGCAGAACGTCACGCTCGGCCCGATGAAGGTGCGCAAGCTGAAGAAGGCCGAGGCTGAGGCCGAGGCCAAGAAGCTGCTCGACCGCGTCGGCGTGGGGGTCCAGGCGAGCAAGTACCCGGCACAGCTCTCCGGTGGTCAGCAGCAGCGCGTCGCCATCGCCCGGGCGCTGGCGATGAAGCCGCAGGTGATGCTCTTCGACGAGCCCACCTCCGCGCTCGACCCGGAGATGGTCAAGGAGGTGCTCGACGTCATGGTTAGCCTCGCCAAGGAGGGCATGACGATGATCGTGGTCACCCACGAGATGGGCTTCGCCCGCGTCGCCGCCGACCGCGTCGTCTTCATGGCCGATGGCCAGATCGTCGAGTCGAACACCCCGAGCGAGTTCTTCGACAACCCGCAGTCCGAGCGCGCCAAGGACTTCCTCGGCAAGATCCTCAAGCACTGAACGTACGTCTCGGGTGAGCCCTGAGCTCGCGAACCCTGCAACGCATCAACCCTTAATTCCAGAAGGTGGAAACGATGAAGTTCACGAAGATCGCCGCGACCCTGGGCGCTCTCGCGCTCACGGGCTCGCTCGCTGCCTGTGGTGGTAGCGACGACACCGGCTCCGACGCCGGCGGCGACAAGATCAAGATCGGCATCAAGTTCGACCAGCCGGGCCTCGGTTTCAAGGAGGCCGACGGCGACTACTCCGGCTTCGACGTCGACATGGCGGAGTACATCGCCGAGGGCCTGGGCTACGACGACGACCAGATCGAGTGGGTCGAGGCCGTCTCCGCCAACCGCGAGACCTTCCTCAAGGACGGCACCGTCGACATGATCCTGGCGACGTACTCGATCACCGACGAGCGCAAGGCCGAGGTCGACTTCGCCGGTCCGTACTACATCGCCGGCCAGGACCTCCTGGTCGCCGCCGACAACACCGACATCACCGGCCCCGAGTCGCTCGACGGCAAGAAGCTCTGCTCGGTGACCGGCTCGACCTCGGCCCAGAAGGTCAAGGACGAGTACTCCGAGGGCGTCCAGCTGCAGGAGTTCGACACCTACAGCAAGTGCGTCACCGCGATCGACGGCGGCCAGCTCGACGCGATGACCACCGACGACATCATCCTGGCCGGCTACGCCCAGCAGGACCCGGGCAAGTTCAAGATCGTCGGTGCGCCGTTCTCCGAGGAGAACTACGGCGTCGGTCTGCCCAAGGGCAGCGAGGACCGCGACAAGATCAACGACCTGATCGAGAAGGCCTTCGAGGACGGCGCTTGGGAAGAGGCGTTCAACGACAACCTCGGTGAGTCCGGCTACGAGCTGCCGGAGCCGCCGGCCGTCGACCGCTACTGAGCAAGCTTCACGTCATGCCGAGTCGGCGCAATCCGGTCCTCGCTTCGCAGCGGGCCGAATGCGCCGGCTCGGCATGACAGACGCTTTTCTGAACAATCCTGGAAGGACCCATGGATCTCTTCTCCGAGTACGGGTCAGCCATCCTGACCTCGTTCGGGCTGACTCTGCGGCTTGCCGTCTACAGCGGCATCTTCGCGCTCATCCTCGGCACCGTGCTCGCCGTCTTCCGGGTCTCCCCGGTGCCGGTGCTGCGGTTCGTCGGTGCGGCCGTCGTCTACACGTTCCGCAACACGCCGCTGACGCTGGTGATGTTCTTCGCGCTCTTCGGGCTCGCTTATCAGCTCGAGTTCTACCCCGCGCCTGACGACCTCTACGAGAACAACTTCCGTCTCGCCGTCCTCGCGCTGGGGATCTACACCTCGACGTTCGTGTGCGAGGTGCTCCGGGCCGGCATCAACACGGTGCCGCTCGGACAGGCCGAGGCGGCTCGCGCGATCGGCCTCACCTTCACCCAGAACCTCACTCACATCGTTGTCCCGCAGGCGCTGCGCTCGGTGATCAACCCGCTGGCCAGCGTGCTCATCGCGATGACCAAGAACACCACCGTCGCCGTCACCATCGGTGTCGTCACCGCGAACGGCGTCAACGAGGCATCGGGCCAGATGAAGACCATGATGGAGAACGAGTCCGACCAGATCCTGCTGATCTTCATCATCTTCGCGATCGGCTTCATGATCCTGACCCTGCCCATCGGCTTCGTCGCCAACTGGGCCTCCAAGCGATTCGCGGTGATCCGATAATGGCCGCCTCCGTTCTCTACGACGCCCCCGGCCCGCGTGCCAAGGCGCTCAACCGGGTCTATTCCGGTGTCGCGTTGGTGGCGCTCCTGGCCATCGCCTGGTTCGTCTGGTCGAAGTTCGACGAGACCGGCCAGTGGGAGGCCGCCAAGTGGACACCGTTCCTGGAGTCACCTGCCTGGGAGAACTTCCTCATCCCCGGCATCATCGGCACGCTGAAGGCCTTCGCGGTCGGCTCGATCCTCGCGCTCGTCTTCGGGTTCGTGTTCGCCGTCGGCCGGCTCTCCCAGAGCAAGCTCGTCAGCCTGCCTTCGGCGGTGGTCATCGAGTTCTTCCGCTCCATCCCGATGCTCCTGCTGATGATGTTCATCTACTTCATGCAGGCGCCGCTCGGATTCGACACCAGCGTCTTCTGGGCGGTCGTCCTCGGCCTGATGCTCTACAACGGCTCCGTCCTCGCCGAGATCATCCGAGCCGGCGTCGGCGCGCTCCCCAAGGGGCAGACGGAGGCCGGTGTCGCGGTCGGGCTCACGGGCGGGCAGGTGATGCGTGCGATCCTGCTGCCTCAGGCGGTGCGCTCGATGCTTCCGGCGATCATCGCCCAGCTGGTGGTGCTCCTCAAGGACACCGCGCTCGGCTACATCCTCGCCTACAGCGAGCTGCTCAATCAGATCGTCAAGCTCGACGGCAACTTCGACAACCTGCTGCCGGCAGCGATCGTGGTCGCCGCGATCTACATCACCCTCAACACGATCCTCGGACTCCTCGCCAACTACGCCGAAGTCCGTACTCGGCGCGTGGGACGCACCGCGGCACCGGTCGGTCACGCCGACGCGATCGACCCGGTCGCGGCCGAGGCCGAGCTCGTGCAGAAGGCGAACGCTTCCAACACCGGAACCGGGCCCGCCTGAGAATCCGGACAGACCGACGGCCCGCTGCCCTTCTCGGGGCAGCGGGCCGTCGCGTGCTCGCTCTTACTTCTTCTTCGGGGTCACCCAGAGGTTGATCGTGCCCTCGATGGCCACGGTGCCGTCCTCACGGATGCCCTTGACGCGCACCGCGAGGTCACCGTCGGCGGTGTCCCACTCCTCCTGGTCGGTCTCCGCGATGCAGGTGATGTCGGTGGAGGCCTTGGCGGTGTAGGAGACGGTCATCCCCTTGGGGATCCAGCGCTTGTCACGCGGGATGGTGACCTCCGCAAGGGCACCCATCGCCATCTCGAGACCGTTGCACAGCGCGATGGCGTGAACGGTGCCGATGTGGTTGTGGTTGCCCTTGCGGTTGGGGACGATGACCTCGGCGTAGTTGGGTCGCAGCTGGTTGACCAGCGGGTGGATGGACCCGAAGTAGGGCGCCTTCTTCGCGAACGCGACCGAGAATGCTCGCTTGCCGACAACCGGGACACGGTTGAAGGACTTCCAGAGGTCGTAGAGCTGGCTCATGGCAGTCAGGTTACCCGAGGGTAACCTCCTCCCCTCTCCTGGCCCGAGATCAGGAGAGGGAGAGGAAGACCTTCTCGAGCTCCTCGATCTGCTCCGGGCGATCTCCGTCGGCGTGCGCGCGGCGCAGCTCGTTGGAGAGCAGCGCGAAAGCCGCCTTGTCGAGGGCACGGGTCACTGCCTTGAGCTGGCCGACCACATCGGCGAGCTCACGGCCGTCTTCGATCATGCGGAGCACGCCACCGAGCTGGCCTTGAGCCCGGCGGACTCGATTGACCACGCTCGTCGTCTCCGCGTCCCGAGGCTGGGGGACGGTCACGTCGTCAGTCAAAGTCTTGCCTTCCATCATTTCTGGCATCATTCCTGGCTCGTTGTTGTATCCCCCGGGGGACAACGGTCCAGACCAGTTGGCGTTACGGTTCTTTTTGGTTGATTCCGGTTTTCGCCTACACCGGACGGAAGTTCGTGCTAGTTGCCCGTTGGCCACACGATCTCGACGCGGTTGCCGAACGGATCACGGACATGGAAGCGCTGGAAGCCCTCGGCGTTGTAACGCTGGCTCCAGTCGACGTCGAAGCCGAGGTCGGCCAGTCTCGCGCCCGTGGCCGTCAGGTCTGCCTCGGTCTCGACCGCGAGAGCGGGATGGGCCTTGGCCTGCGGTCGGTGCGGATCCTCGACACCGAGGTGGATCTCCGCGCCGCCCGGTGAGCGGAACCAGGCGCCACCACGCTTCGCCAGCTCGGCCGGCTTCGGGACCTCGGTCAGCCCGAGGCCATGGGCGTAGAAGGTCCGGGCCTCGTCCTCGTGACCGGCGGGCATGCCGACCTGCACGTGATGGATCCGCATCATGCCTCCAGCCTGCGGGCGACCACGAAGACGCGGCGGAACGGGAGCAGGACGAAACTGTTTCCTACCGAATCGTTTCGTGCCGGATAGGCCTGTGCCAGACGGTTCTTGAGCTCCTCGGCGAACGGCTCGAGGAGACCGGCCTTCTCCAGCGCCGCAGCCGTCGGACGGAGGCTCGTTCCGGCGATCCAGGTGAAGACCGGGTCCTCCCCGGTCAGCACGTGGAGGTACGTCGTCTCCCAGGCATCGACCTCGAAGCCCTCCCGCACCAGGACGTCGTAGTAGTCGGCCGGGTCGTGCGACCCGGGCGCCTCGAGGTGACGGGTGTGCTCGGCGTACGGCTCCTCGGCGGCGAGCTCCTCGCGGAGCCGGTGGCTGGGCTCGTCGAAGTTGCCCGGGACCTGGAAGGCGAACCAGCCGCCCTTCCCGACCGCCCCGGCGAGCGCAGGAAGCAGGTCCAGATGACCGGGGACCCACTGGAGGGTGGCGTTGGAGAGGAGTACGTCGACCGATCCCGGCACCACCGAGTCGACCCAGTCACGAAGGTCTGCCACCGCGAAGTCGACGCCGTCGATGGTCGCGCGCGCCTTGTCGATCATCGGCGAACTGGAGTCGAGGCCGACGACTCTGGCCTCCGGCCAGCGGCCGGCCGCGAGGGCGGTCAGGTTGCCGGGGCCGCAGCCGAGGTCGACCACGGTCTTCGGACGATCCGCGTCGACCCGGCGAAGGAGATCGCCGAACGGCCGACCTCGCTCGTCGGAGTAGGTCAGGTAGCGCTCGGGATCCCATGCGGTCATGGCGTACATCCTCTCGATTTCTCTTGATGTCAAGATATTCTGATCGTCTCGCCGACTTGTCTCGATGTCAAGATTCTCGATGGGACGATCTTGGGCTACGCTCTCGCCATGCGCGACGAAGTCGACGACCTGAGCGAGGCCTGGGCACACGAGCGGCCCGACCTGGACCTGGGTCCCGTCGAGATCTTCTCGCGACTCTCCCGCCTCTCGCGTCACCTCGACCTCGCTCGGCGCGACGCGTTCTCGGGCTCCGGGATCGAGTCGTGGGAGTTCGACGTACTGGCCGCGCTGCGCCGAGCGGGCGACCCCTACGAGCTCTCCCCCGGCCGGCTGCTGCGCGAGACCCTGGTGACCAGCGGGACCATGACCAACCGTGTCGACCGGCTCGCCTCGCGCGGTCTGGTCGAACGGCTGCCGGATCCGGCCGACCGGCGCGGTGTGCTCGTCCGGCTCACCCCCGACGGCAAGGCGACCGTCGACAGCGCCTTCGAGGCGCTGCTCGCGGCCGAGCGGGAGTTCCTCGACGGCCTCTCAGGCGACCAGCAGAGCCAGCTCACCGACCTACTGCGCCGCCTGCTGGTCCCCTTCTCGTCCTGACCATCGCCCCGCCGAGTCGGCTCATCCTGACCGAAATCCTCGCCGAGTCGGCTCGTCATAACGCGCCGACTCGGCGGTTGATCTCGTCAGTTTGCGCCGACTCGGCGTGCTGGCGCCGAAAGCGCTACTCCAGGACCTCGGCTGCCTCGAGCCACTCCAGCTCGAGGTCGTCCTTCTCCGCGGCGAGCTGATCCAGCTCAGCGCTGAGCTCGGCGAGCCGGGTGTAGTCGTTGACCGACTCGGCCATCGCGAGCTCGAGCTTCTGCTGCTGCTCGCCGATCCGCTCGAGCTGCTTGTCGATCCTGGCGATGACCTTCTTCGCCGCTCGCTCGTCGGCAGAGCCGGGCTTGGCCTTCGACGGGCCACCCGCTGCCGTCTCGGCCGACGCGCGTGACGCCTCGGCCTGCGGGGCTGACGCCTGGACAGGGATGGGGAGGCGGCGCTCAAGATACTCGTCGACACCACGCGGGAGCATGGAGATCTGGCCGTCGCCGAGGAGGGCCCACACGGAGTCGGTGACGCGCTCGAGGAAGTAGCGGTCGTGGGAGACGACGATCAGGGTGCCGGGCCAGGCGTCGAGGAAGTCCTCGAGAACGTTGAGCGTCTCGATGTCGAGGTCGTTGGTCGGCTCATCGAGCAGCAGTACGTTGGGCTCGGTGAGCAGCAGGCGCAGCAGCTGGAAGCGGCGGCGCTCGCCGCCGGAGAGGTCGCCGATGCGGGTGACCAGCTTGTCGCCGGTGAAGCCGAAGCGCTCGAGCATCGAGGTCGCCGAGAGCTCTTGGCCGTCGGTCGTCTTGGTGACGCGCTTGATCGACTCGACGGTGGGGAGTACTCGCGCCTCCGGGTCGAGGTCATCGAGCTGCTGGGTCAGATGCTGGAGAGCGATGGTGCGGCCGTGGCGTACCTTCCCCACCGCAGGCGGAAGGGAACCGTCCAGGAGCGACAGCACCGAGGTCTTGCCGGCGCCGTTGACGCCGACGATGCCAATCCGGTCGCCCGGGCCGATGCGCCAGGTGGCGTGCGACAGCAGCTGCCGCTCGCCGCGGAAGAGGTCGACGTCCTCGACGTCGATGACGTCCTTGCCGAGCCGCTGTGCAGCGAACTTCTGCAGCTCGAAGCGGTCGCGCGGCGGAGGTACGTCCTCGATGAGCTGGTTGGCGGCGTCGATGCGGAACTTCGGCTTTGAGGTACGCGCCGGGGCGCCGCGGCGCAGCCAGGCCAGCTCCTTGCGGACCAGGTTCTGGCGGCGTACCTCGGTGGCGGCGGCCTGACGGGACCTCTCGGCCTTGGCGAGGACGAAGGCGGCATAGCCACCCTCGTAGGCGTCGACTTGGCCGTCGTGGACCTCCCAGGTGAACTGGCACACCTCGTCGAGGAACCAGCGGTCGTGGGTCACCACGACGAGCGCGGACGAGCGCGCGGCCAGGTGCGAGGCGAGCCAGGCCACAGCCTCGACGTCGAGGTGGTTGGTGGGCTCGTCGAGCACGATCAGGTCGTGGTCCCCGAGGAGCAGCTCGGCCAGGGCACAGCGACGGCGCTCGCCACCGGAGAGACCCATGACAGAACGGTCGAGGTCGATCCCGGCCAAGAGCTGTTCGACGATCTCACGGAGCACGGGGACGCCGGCCCACTCGTGGTCGGACCGCCCGCCGAGCACCGCCTCGCGCACGGTGTGGGAGTCGATGAGCTGGTCACCCTGGTGCAGGAACCCGACCAGCAGGCCACGCTGGCGGGAGACGCGACCGGAGTCTGGCTCCTCCAGGCCGGTCATCACCTGCAGGAGCGTCGTCTTCCCGTCGCCGTTGCGGCCGACGATGCCGACCCGGTCGCCGGCGTTGATGCCGAGGGAGACGTCGTCGAGGAGGGGCCGGATGCCGTACGCCTTGGAGACGTGCTCGAGGTTGAGGAGGTTCGCCATATCGTCTCCCATTGTCCCCGAGGGCGGTGAGGCAGCCAGCATCGCGGCGGCCACCCAGCGGCACACCGGGCGGACGAAGAGCCCCTGACCTGCTTAGACTCAGTGCAATGGCCGAGAAGACGACGCTCCGCGAGCACACGCACGGCTCGCGTCAGATGATCCTCGAAGCAGCGCTCCGGCTGGCCGCCGAGCGTGGCTATGTCGGCACGACGATGGCGCTGGTCCGTCGCGCGACCGGCCTCCCGCCGTCGTCCCTCTACTGGCACTTCTCCAGCAAGGACCAGCTGCTCGCCGAGGCGCTCGAGCACGGCTACACCCGCTGGAACGACATCGCCCCGCGGTGGGAGCCGACACCGACCGGCGACGACCTGCGCGAGGGACTGCTGGCCAACCTGCGGCGTACGACGTCGGACACCCACGGCGCCAGGGCCGACTGGTGGCGGATGGGCCTGATGCTGGCGCTCGAGTCCGGACCGACGGTCGGCGACGGTCCGCGCGAGCGCTTCCTCCAGATCCGCACCCAGACGCTCGCCGAGTTCGAGCGGTGGTGGGCCGAGGCGGTCGACCTTCCGGCCCCGCACATCGAGACCCTCGCGCGGCTGACGCTCGCCGCCCACGACGGCCTCTTCATCCACGCCCAGACCGACGAGTACGCCGAGCTCGACCCGCTCCGGCAGCGGCTCGCCGACGGGCTGGCCGAGGTCGCGGACCACCTCCGTAAGCAGGACCCGGCGGCCGTCCCCGAGGCCATGGAGCTGCCGCCGGTGACGTACGCGGGCAGGAGCAGCAGCCGCGAGAAGCTCGTCGCTGCAGCGCTGGAGGTCGCCGCGGAGAGCGGCTACGAGGGCGCCTCGATCAGCCGGATCTGTGCCGCGGCGGAGCTGCCGGCCTCATCGGTCTACTGGCACTTCGCGAACAAGGACGACCTGTTCTCGGCCGCGGTGGACGACTCCTACCGCGCCTGGATCAGCACCCAGTCGTCCTGGCAGCCGCCGAGCGCGGACTGCGACTGCGCCACCGAGCTCCCCCTGCTGCTGAGGCCGCTGGTGGCCAGCCTGCGCCGGCTGCCCCCGTTCCTGCGGATCGGCCTGATGCTGGTGCTGCCGAAGCGGTCCGAGCCACTTCCCGGCCGCGACCGGTTCCTTGCCGTACGCCGCCAGTCGCGCGACGACTTCGCCGGCTGGTTCCGCGGAGCTCTCGGTGACGACGGATCCGCGCACGCCGACGAGATGGCCGCACTGCTGCTGGTGATCGCAGACGGACTTCTCTTTGCCGAGGCGCTCGACAGCGCCGACATGCCACCGGCCACGACCTCGGACCTGCTGGCGCGACTGGTGACGGCTACGCCGTTTCATACACAGATCAGTCACTGACCTACTACCGTAGGTCCACAGAAGGTTTACGGCGCTAACGGGCGGAAACGCATCGAACTGTATGCCGTGTCATCTATTTCCGCAGGTCAGGAATGAGATTTATCCAACATTTGCTCCACAACCTCCGGAACGATCGTTACAGTGACTGCTGTCACAGAGAGTTGGAGGCCCCAGATCCCCCCTTCGTGGTGCCTCCGTCTCAATTAAGGAGATCCCCCCATGAGCGTCACTGCTATCCCCACCCTGGCTAGTCAGCACGACCATGAAGGTGCCCCGAGGACGACCTCCTCGGCGACCCCGTCTGCGACGAAGGCCCTCCAGATCCTGGAGGCATTTCTCGGAGCCGGCCCCAAGCTCGGTGTCAGCGAGATCGCTCGCACCGCGGGGCTTCCCAAGTCGACCGCGTTCCGCCTCCTGCGCCACCTCGAGCAGAGCGGGTACGTCGAGCGCACCGGACGTCACTACGTCCTCGGCCGCCGCCTCTTCGAGCTCGGCAACGCAGTGCAGATCTGCCGCCCGCAGGGCATCCGGGAGACCGCGATGCCGCATCTGGCCGAGCTCTACGTGGCGACCGGCAAGACCGTCCACCTCGCCATCCTCGAGGGCACCGACATCGTCATCCTGGAGAAGATCACCGGACGCGGTGGCATCCAGCCGGACACGTACGTCGGCGGGCGAGCGCCCGCCGCCTGCTCCGCGCTCGGCAAGGCGATCCTCTCGTTCAGCGACCGCAACCACATCGCGGCCGTACTCGAGTCCGGCCTGGTCAGGCGCACCCGCCACTCGCACGGCGACCCGGCGAAGTTCCTGGCCGAGCTCCGCCGCGCCAACAGCGAGCGCATCGCCTTCGACCGCGAGGAGGCCCAGCTCGGCATCGTCTGCGCCGCGGTCCCGATCATGATCGAGGGCCGCGCGATCGCCGCCGTCTCCGTCTCCGGCAGCGCCGCCGGGTTCAACGCCGCCAGCATCACCCGCCATCTGCGTCGCGCCGCCGCGGCGATCTCGGACGAGGTCGTCTCCAGCGCCGCCTGACCCCGGCCGAGGCGTCACGTACGTCGGCCGACACGTCACGCCCGTCGGCCGAGATGGCTCAGCGCTGCCATCTCGGCCGACGCTGCTGACGCCTCGGCGGGTTGTCAGTAGGTGACGACGTGGGCACCGGCGACGGGGCCCGGGGCGGTCCAGACGCGGTCGTACGCCTTGGCCTGCATCGCTCCGGCGACCTCGCGGGCGTGGGCGGCGTCGCGGCACAGCATCAGGACCGTCGGGCCCGAGCCGGAGAGCTGTACGGCCAGGGCCCCGGCCTCGGCGCCGTCGGCGAGGGTCTGGGCGAGGTCGGGGCGTAGTGCCAGCGCCGGGGCCTGCAGGTCGTTGGTGAGCGCCTCGGCGAGGAGCTCCGCATCGCCCTTCTCCAGCGCCATGAGCAGGCTCTCGGGCACCTGCGGGTCACCGACCTCGGTCCCGGCGTGCTCGTCGAAGGCGCGGTAGACCGCAGGCGTCGAGAGTCCCTGCTCGTTGCCGACCGCGACCCACCACCAGGCACCGTTGTCGGTGACCGGCTCGACGATCTCGCCGCGGCCCCCGCCGATGGCGGTGGCGCCGATGAGCGCGAACGGTACGTCGGAGCCCAGCTGCGCCGCCAGGTTCAGCAGGTCCTCGTCGGAGGTCTCCAGCGACCACAGGCGGTCGAGGGCGACGAGCGTCGCGGCCGCGTCGGCAGAGCCACCGGCGAGGCCGCCGGCGACCGGGATGCCCTTGTGGATCGCGACCTTCGCGGCCTTGTCGACGCCGTGGTGGGCGGCGAGAGCCTTGCCCGCCCGCACGACGATGTTGTCGTCGCCGGTCGGGATCTCGCCGAGCGCGATGTGGTCCTCCGCGGTGAGCGTGACCTGCCACTCGGCGGCCTCGCTCACGGTGACGTCGTCGTAGAGCCCGATCGCCTGGTAGACGGTCGCCAGCGGGTGGAACCCGTCCTCCCGGACCGGCCCGACGCCGAGGTGGAGGTTGAACTTCGCGGCGGCGCGGACGGTGATCGTCATGAGGGAGCCTTCCTGCCGAAGCGGAGCCCGAGGCCATTCGCTTGGAGCGATTCGGTGATGCGTACGAAGTCCGCGATGGTCAGCGCCTCGCCGCGCGCCAGTGGGTCGATCCCGGCCGCGACCAGCGCCTTCTCGGCGGCGTCGGCGGAGCCGGCCAGAGGCTTGAGTACGCCACGCAGCGCCTTGCGACGGTGCGCGAAGGCGGCGTCGACGACCGCGAAGACCTCTTCGCGCGAGACCGCCGTCGACGGCGGCTCGCGGTGACGCCAGTAGACGAGCCCGGAGTCGACGTTGGGCGCCGGCCAGAAGACGTTGCGGCCGATCACGCCGGCGCGGCGTACCTCGGCGTACCAGGCGGCCTTGACCGACGGGACGCCGTAGACCTTGGAGCCGGGCTTGGCCGCCAGCCGGTCGGCGACCTCGGCCTGCACCATCACCAGCCCGTGGCGTAGCGAGGGCAGCAGCGCCATCAGGTGCAGCAGGACCGGCACCGAGACGTTGTAGGGCAGGTTGGCGACCAGGGCCGTGGGCGCAGGGCCGGGGACAGAGTCGACCCGGAGGGCGTCCGCGCGGAGCAGGCGGAACGCGTCGGACTGGTCGGGGGCGTACTCCTGGATGGTTCTCGGCAGCCGCTGAGCCAGGACCTCGTCGATCTCGATCGCGGTGACCTTAGCGCCGGTCTCGAGGATGGCGAGGGTGAGCGATCCGAGTCCGGGCCCGACCTCGACGACGACGTCGTCGGCGCCGACGCCGGACTCGCGCACGATCCGGCGCACGGTGTTGGCATCGATGACGAAGTTCTGCCCGCGCTGCTTGGTGGGGCGGAGATCGAGCTCGGATGCGAGCGACCGCACCTCCGCCGGGCCCAACAGGCGCGGCGGGGTGCGGTCGGTCATGGGTACAGACTATGGCCCGAGGGCCGAAAGAGCCTTACTGCGGCAGACCGAGCTGCTGCGAGCAGTGCGGCCAGGAGCCGTAGCCACCGTTGGCGTCACGGACCTTGGTCGCGATCGCGATCTGGGTCTCGCGGCTGTTCTCGCTCGGGAGACCGGAGCCGCCGTAGGCCTGCCAGGTCTGCAGGTTGAACTGCAGCCCGCCGTAGTAGCCGTTGCCGGTGTTGATCGCCCAGTTGCCACCGGACTCGCACTGCGCGAGCTGGTCCCAGACGGTGCTGCCGCCGGCGAAGTTGGCTGCAGGGGCCTCCTCCTTGGTGCCGACCTTGACCACGCGGGTCTCGGCCTCCTCGATGACGTTCTGCTCGAGGACCTTCCTGGAGACGGCCTCGCCGTTCTTGAGGACGATGCGGTAGGTCACCGAACGGACTCCGTCGGAGCCCTCCTCGACGACCTCGGTGTCACCCTTGTTCATCGAGGAGTCCTCGATCTCCTTGACCGGCGCCTCGATGGCCTCCCGGGCGACCTTCTGGTTCTTGGCGGAGAAGTCGGTGAAGACGATCTTCTGACCGGTCTTCAGAGCCTTGTCGGAGGCCGGGGAGACCTTGTCCCGGCGCTCGAGGTCGACCCCGAGGTCCTTGAGCGCGTCGCCGACGGTCAGTGCGGTCACGCTGACCTTCTTGGCCTTCTTACCGGCCAGCTCGACCTTGACGTTCTTGGGAGTGATGACGTCGAGGGACATCCCGTCGCGGCCGATGTAGGCACCGCGGCTGGTCGAGAGCTCCGCCCGGTCGTAGTCACGACCGAGCTCGGCGAGAGCGCCGCCGACGGTGGTCGCGGTGACCCAGTGGTCCTGGGCCTTGCCGTCGACCTCGAGGCTCAGCTGACGGGCGTAGCGGACGCTGATCGCGCTGCCGTCCTCGACCTCGGTGTCGAGCGATGGAGCAACCGCGTCACGGTCGCCGATCTCGATGCCCTCGGCCTCGAGGACCTCACCGACGGTGTCGGCGTTGACGCTGACGTCCTTGGCCTTGCCGTCGACCGAGACGATGACATCGGTCTGGGCGGTCTTGACGCCGTACGCGGCGCCGCCCGTGGCGACCACGGCGGCGGCGAGTCCGCCGACCAGAATGGCCTTACGGCGGCGAGTAGATGCGATGTTGCGAACCCATGAGGTGGTGCTGCTGACGGGCACAATGCTCCGATGTTCGTGCTCTCCGGGCACGGGCGAACGGTGTTGCGAGATCTGGTGATCTACGCGCTGAGGCCCACCCCCAACACCGTCCGGATCTGTCCCGATCCCGGCTATCTCGCCGGACAGCGGAACAAATACGGTCGGTTAAATGCAAGTCCCCTGCCCGATCCGCAGGCAATTACAAGCATGCAATCTCGGCATCAAATGAGGGCCAGGGAGTGCTGTCAATACCTGTCGTAGCGAATGACAGGTGTGCGATTCAACACGTCGAAATCGCTGGTCAAGCGGGTCGATCAGGGCGCATGTCGTAATCCCGCCACGAAATTTCGTTCCCTCTGGCCAATAGGCGACAAATCCTTTACAGGTAACTCCGTTGCTTGGTGTTGTACTCCGAAGCCATCTCTGTCGTGATGGCCCGTCGTGCCGGTCAGTTCTCGGGGAAGGCAGATGTGCGCGATGTCACCAGACTCCGGAGGAACGATGAACAGACGCCTTACCAGCGTTCTCGCCGCGGTTGCGGTCGCCGGCGTGACGCCGGTGGCCCTGACCCACTCGTCGGCTAGCGCCGTCGAGGACTCGGGGACCCCCGCCGCCGCTGCTGCGGTGAAGCAGAAGGTCGATGACAAGCCCGACGCGCTCAACACCAAGCGCCGCGAGCTCAAGACCAACGCCGCCACTGCTGTCGCCACGGGCGAGAAGCAGACGGTCACGAAGAACGGCAGCGAGGTCGTGAAGATGGGCTCGGGCAAGAACGCCCGCTGGGTGGAGCACGAGCCCACCGAGAAGTCCCAGCTGCTGAGCTTCCTGGTCGAGTTCGGCGAAGGCGGCAACCCAGCCTTCCCCGACAACACCTCGGGCCCTCTCCACAACGAGATCGCGCCGCCCGCTGAGAACGACAACTCCACCTACTGGGAGGAGGACTTCTCGCGCGAGCACTTCATGGACATGTTCTTCAACCAGGAGAAGGGCGCCGAGTCCTTCCACAACGTCTACAAGGAGATGTCGAGCGGCCGCTTCGACCTCCAGGGCGACGTCAGCGACTGGGTGACGCTCCCGCACGCGGAGTCCTACTACCAGAACGACAAGGGCGACGAGACCGCCGCCGCGATGAAGAACTACGTCCAGGACAGCGCCAACGCCTGGTACGACGCGCAGAAGGCGGCGGGCAAGACCGACGCCGAGATCACTGCGTACCTCCAGGACTACGACATCTGGGACCGCTACGACCTCGATGGCGACGGCAACTTCAACGAGGCCGACGGCTACATCGACCACTTCCAGGCGATCCACTCGGGTGTCGGCGAGGAGGCCGGCGGCGCCCCGTGGAGCATCTGGTCGCACCGCTGGGCCGCGAACGCGTCCGGCTCCGACGGCCCCGCCAACTTCCCGAAGGCCGGCGGCGTCAAGATCGGTAACACCGACATCTGGATCCGCGACTACACCACCGAGCCCGAGAACGGCGGCCTCGGCGTCTTCGCGCACGAGTTCGGCCACGACCTCGGTCTGCCGGACTTCTACGACACCGCGGGCGGCGAGAACGGCACCGGCTTCTGGACCCTGATGAGCTCGGGTTCCTGGCTCGGTCATGGCGACGGCACCATCGGCACCACCCCCAACCACATGGGCGCCCCGGAGAAGCTCTTCCTCGGCTGGCTCAACTACGACACCGTCGAGGCCGGTACGTCCAAGAAGTTGACCCTGGGCCCGAGCTTCCACGACACCGGGGCGAAGACCCCGCAGGCTCTCGTGGTCAACCTGCCCGACGGTGAGACGACCCACGACGTCGGCTCCGGCACCTCCGGCAAGTCGTTCCTCTACTCCGGCAAGGGCGACGACCGCACCGCCACCGCGGTCAGCCCGGAGATCGCGGTCCCCGCGGGCGGCACCCTCTCGGCCAAGGTGAAGTACGACCTCGAGGCGGAGTACGACTTCACCTTCCTGGAGGCCTCCACCGACGGCGGCACCACCTGGTCGACGCCGCTGGCGACGAACCTGTCGTCGGCCGAGTACAACAACGGCATCCACGGCACCTCCGACAGCACCTGTGACGGCAACTGCGCCGACCACGACCCGCAGGAGTACGTGGACCTGACCGCTGACCTGGCGGCGTACGCGGGCCAGAACGTGAAGCTCCGCTTCCGCACCGCGAACGACGGCGGCGTCGCCTACTACGGCTTCGCCATCGACGACCTCTCGGTCGGCTCGGCCTACACGACGGACTTCTCGTCCTTCGACGGCTGGACCAACAAGGAGTACATGGGCATCACCGACGGCACCTACACGTCGACGTACCCGCGCTTCTACATCGCCGAGAACCGGCAGTACAAGGGCTACGACAAGACGCTGGCCGAGGGTCCGTACAACTTCGGCTACGGGGTCACCGCGCCTGACAAGGTCGACCACTACGCCTACCAGGACGGTCTGCTGGTCTGGTACCAGAACGGCGCCTACGGCGACAACAACACCTCCGAGCACCCCGGTGGCGGCCAGGCGCTGGTCGTCGACTCCACCGTGGGCGTCCAGAAGTGGTCGGACGGCACCCTGTCGCGCAACCGGATGCAGGGTTACGACTCGACGTTCGATGTCGACCGCACCGACCGGCTCCACCTCGAGAACGAGGTCGCCGGTGCTCCGAACAACGTCCTCGACGTGCCGCGGCGCAAGAGCGTCCCGACCTTCTACGACAGCTCGGAGACGGCCTACTGGGACGCGGCCAACCCGGCGCACTCCACCAAGACGGCCGGCAGCGGCGTCAAGATCAAGGTGCTCTCCTCGGACGAGCGCAGGGGCACGATGACGCTCAGCGTCTCCTGACCTGATCACAGCAAGGAGAAGGGCCCGAGGCGTTCGCCTCGGGCCCTTCTCCTGTCCGTGCCTGTGATTACCAGGTGCCGCCGAAGGCCGTCTCGGTGTTGGTGTTGACGGCGTTGCAGAGCGCCTCGAGGTCGTCGCCGCGTACCTCGGCCATCACCCGCATCGTGGCGGGGATCATGTAGCTGGAGTTGATCGCGCCACGGTGCGGGTGAGGCGTCAGGAACGGGGCGTCGGTCTCGACCAGGATCCGGTCCTGGGGAGTGATCGCGAGAGCGTCGCGGAGGTACTGCGCGTTCTTGAACGTCACCGTGCCGGCGAAGGAGAGGTAGGCGCCCCGGTCGAGGCACTGACGGGCGAACTCGGGATCACCCGAGAAGCAGTGCATCACCCAGCGCTCGGGCGGCCCGACGCTGTCGATCACCTCGAGCACCGCGTCATGGGCGTCACGGTCGTGGATCATCAGGGTCTTGTCGAGCCGCTTGGCGATGTCGATGTGGCGCCGGAACGAGTAGGCCTGTGTCTCGCGACCCTCCTCGTCGGTGCGGAAGAAGTCCATCCCGGTCTCCCCCACCACGCGCACCTTGTCGTGCGCCCCGGCGAGCTTCTCGATCTCGTCCAGCGCCGCCTCGAGGTCGGGCTGGCGAGGAGCGTCGTTGGGGTGGAGCGCCACACCGGCGACCATGTTGTCGTACGTCTCGGCCGCCTCGACCGCCCAGCGTGCGCCCGGCAGGTCGCAGCCGATCTGCACAACCCTGGTCACGCCCACCGACGCCGCCCGCGCGAGCGCCTCCTCGACCGGCAGACTCTCGTCCCCCCTGACGATGTCGAGGTGGGTGTGGTTGTCGACAACAGGCGCAGGAAGCGGCTCGGGAAGCGGTGGAAAACTCACGTCCCGCATCCTAGTTCGCCCCGAGAAGTCGGTTTCTGACGCCGATGCGTCGGTTCTTGACGTCGAGGCGTCGGTTCCTGACGTCGAATGGTCAGTCGTGCGACTTCTCGCCGTCAAAAACTGACTCCTCGGCGTCAGATTTCGACTACTCGGCGGGTTTGTGGACTAGGTCGTAGACCTCGCGTTTCGGTACGCCGGCGAGCCTCGCTACCTCCGCGATGGCTTCCTTCTTCGTGTGGCCGTCCTCTTGGAGGTCGGCGACGGCGGCGCGGAGGCTGTCGGGGTCGCTGCCGATCTCGGCGGACGGGTCGGCGCCGGTGACGACGATGGTGACCTCGCCGCGTACTCCCTCGGCGGCCCAGTCGACGAGCTCGGCCAGTCCCCCGCGGCGTACTTCTTCGTGGGTCTTGGTCAGCTCGCGGCAGACGGCGGCGGCGCGGGTGTCGCCGAAGGCGTCGCGCATGGCTTCCAAGGCCGCCTGGGTGCGGTGCGGGGCCTCGAAGAAGACCATGGTGCGCTCCTCCTTGGCCAGCGAGGCGAGGCGGCGCGAGCGCTCGCCGGCCTTGCGGGGCAGGAAGCCCTCGAAGCAGAACCGATCGACGGGGAGACCACTCACGGCCAGGGCGGTGAGGACGGCCGAGGGGCCGGGGACCGCGGTGACGCGTACGTCCTTCTCGACCGCGGCTGCGACCAAGCGATAACCCGGGTCGGAGACCGAGGGCATCCCGGCGTCGGTCACCAGCAGGACCCGGTTGCCGTCGAGGAGCTCGGCGAGCAGCGTCGGCGTACGCGCGGTCTCGTTGCCCTCGAAGTAGGAGACGATGCGGCCCTTGATCTCGACCCCGAGATCCGTGGTCAGCCGGCGCAACCGTCGGGTGTCCTCAGCTGCGATGACATCGGCGGTGGCGAGCTCCGAGGCTAAACGGGGTGGGGCATCCTCGACCCGTCCGATCGGGGTTGCCGCAAGTACGAGCACGCCGTCCTCTGGATCTACCACACCGATATTGTCGCAGGCTTATATGGTTCCCTCGTGACGACGACGGTGACCGAGGAGCCGGAGCCCATGGAGGGCCTGGCCAGCACCCCCTCCGGTCACTTCCTTCCGACCGCCTGGGAACGCGCCCGGCGCCGCATCAACGGCTCGCCGCGGGCCGGCTGGGCGGCGACGATCGGGATCACCGCGCTCGCGTTCCTGCTGCGGTTGTGGCACCTGGGCACCCCGAAGGTCTTCGCCTTCGACGAGACCTACTACGCCAAGGACGCCTGGGCGCTGCTCGAGTACGGCTACGCGCGCAACTTCATCGAGGGCGCCGACGAGAACATCCTGGCCGGGCAGCTCGAGGGGCAGTTCGCCGACGGGCCGTCGATGATCGTCCATCCCGACGTCGGCAAGTGGCTCATCGCGATCGGCATCAAGCTCTTCGGCATGGACCCGTTCGGCTGGCGGATCGCGTCGGTCGTGGTCGGGTCGCTGCTGGTGCTGCTGACGATCCGGTTCGTACGCCGCGTCTCCGGCTCCATGATGCTCGGTCTCGTCGGCGGCATCCTGGTCACCTTCGACGGGCTCGCGTTCGTGCTCTCGCGCCTGGCCCTGCTCGATCTCTTCGTCGCCTTCTTCCTGCTGCTCGCGGTGCACCTGATGGTGATGGACCGCGACTGGTGCCGACGGCGGTTCTCCGCGCTCGCGCCCACGCAGCTCGCCGCTCCGGGCGCCTGGGGACCCGTCCGCCAGATGCTGTTCCGTCCGTGGCTGCTCTGCTCGGGGGTCGCGTGGGGTCTGGCGATCGGCTCCAAGTGGGAGGCGCTCTACCCGCTCGCCGCCTTCGGGCTCCTCTATGTGGCCTGGTCGGCCGGGATGCGGCGCTCCTTCGGCGTACGTCTGTCCTGGCTTCGTGCCTGTGTGGCCGACGGTCCGACGGCGTTCGCCCACTTGGTGGGCGTCGCGCTCGCGGTCTATGTGATGACGTGGATCCCGTGGATGACCCATGCGGACGTCTACGAGGAGTCGCTCTCGGCGACGCAGTACACGCGCTACACCGGCGAGGGCCACTGCGAGAACAAGTCGTACGTCCCCGAGAACCTCAACGACAAGCGCTGGCCGACCGCCAAGGAGCCGGACGCGTCCGGCCTCGGCGAGGTCGGTCAGTCGCTGCGGTCGCTGTGGTACTACCACCGCGACGTCTTCACCTTCCACACCCACTTCCTGGAGTGCGCCGAGCACACCTACGGGTCGCATCCGATCGGGTGGCTCGTCCTGAACCGGCCGGTCGGGGTCGCCGCCGACACCGGGATCCTGTCCGGCGCGAAGTCGCGCGGCGAGATGTGCGACGCCTCCCCCTCGACCGATCCCGACGGGGAGGGTCCTGCCGAGGCGGGGACGTGCCTGCGGCAGGTGCTGCTCCTGGGCACCCCGGTGCTGTGGTGGGGAGCGTTCGTCGCGCTGATCGTCTCGGCGTTCATGTGGGTCGCCGCTCGGGACTGGAGGTTCGGGGTCGCCGTGGTCGGGGTGCTGTCGACGTGGCTGCCCTGGCTGCAGTACGCCGGGCGGCCGATCTTCTCCTTCTACATGATCATCGCGCTGCCGTTCCTGGTGCTCGGCCTGTGCCTGTGTCTGGGCAAGCTGCTCGATCGGCCACCGCCGCTGGCCGGTGGAACCCCGGCCACCCGGCGTCGCGTCGGGGGTGCCGTCGCCGGTGGCATCTTCGTCGTGCTGGTGATCTGCAACTTCGCCTGGTTCTGGCCGATCTACACCGATGAGCTGCTCACCCGGCAGGAATGGCTGACGAGGATCTGGTTCAAGCGATGGATCTAGAGCATGTGGTGCGCGGTCGAGTGCCGCGGCCGGGCGGCTTCGACGACGTCGTCGTGACCGTGTCCGCGGGGCTCGTCTCGGAGGTGCGGGCTGCCGTCTCCGGCGACCCGTCGTCTTCGGGGATCCTGCTCCCGGGGCTGGTGGACATCCACAACCACGGCGGTGGCGGTGCCTCGTTCCACACCACGTCGCCGGACGAGATCGCCACCGCGGCCGGCGTTCATCATGCTGCCGGCACGACCACGCTGCTGGCCTCGACCGTGACCGACTCGCCCTCCCGGTTGCTGTCGGTCGTCGCGGCGCTGGCCACGGCTGCCGAGGCCGGGCTGATCGCCGGCATCCACATGGAGGGGCCTTTCCTGGAGCACTCCTGCCGCGGAGCGCACGATCCGGCGCTGCTGCTCGCGCCGGATGCCGGGCTCGCCCGTGAGTTCGTCGCGGCTGCCCGGGGGCACCTGCGGGTGATGACGCTGGCCGCTGAGCTCCCCGGGGCCGACGAGGTCGCCCCGGTGCTCACCGAAGCCGGAGTCGTGGTGGCCCTGGGGCACACCGCCGCGTCGGCTTCGCAGGCTCGAGCTTTCCTCTCCGGACCGGGGAGCCTGGTCACCCACCTCTTCAACGGGATGCCGCCCGCGCACCATCGTGACCCCGGCCCCGTGCTCGGATCCCTGGGCGCCGCCGGTGTCGGCGATGCCTGTGTGGAGCTGATCGCTGACGGCGTACACCTCGACGACGAGACGGTCCGGGCCGTGATGTCGATGGTGCCCGGCTCGGTCGTGCTCGTCACCGACGCGATGGCCGCGGCCGGGATGGCCGACGGCGACTACCAGCTCGGACCGCTGTCCGTGGAGGTACGCTCCGGGGTCGCCCGAGTGGCCGACGGGACCGGCAACGGGTCGATCGCCGGAGGCACGTCGCGGCTCATGGACCAGGTACGCCGCCATGCGGCCGCCGGGATCGACCTGGCCATGCTGATGAAGGCCGCGAGCCTGCGGCCGGCATCGGTGGTGGGCCTCGACGCGGGCCGCCTCGAGCCCGGCGCTCGCGCCGACCTCGTGCTCACCGATGAGTCGCTGCAGCCGATCCGGGTGATGCGCGGCGGGGCCTGGCTGACCTCGTAGATCGGCCTCGTATTCTGGGCACCATGTCCTCCACGAAGCCCGACGACTCCTCCCCACTCATCGCCGGGCTCGTGCCCAAGTGGGCTGTCGCGGCCTTCGCCGTCGACGTCTTCTTCGTGCTCCTCTTCGCCTTCGCCGGGCGCCAGTCGCACGACTCCGGCCCGGCGCTCGTCGTGCTCCGCATCGCCTGGCCCTTCCTGATCGGGCTCGCCGCGGCCTGGGCCGTGCTGATCTGGCGCCGCTGGCCTGCCGCGCGCGCCTGGCCTGCGGGCGTGGTCGTCTGGCTCGGGACGTACGTCATCGGGATGGTGCTGCGCGGTCTCTCCGGCGAGGGCCTGGCGCCGGCCTTCCTGGTCGTCTCGCTCCTCTTCCTCGGCCTCACCCTGGTCGGCTGGCGCGGCTACGTCAGCGCCAAGCTCCACTACCGCTCTCGCCGAGTCGGCTCGAACTGACAAGAAACAGCGCCGAGTCGGCCCGTTAAGACAAGCCGACTCGGCGGAGATCTTGGTCAGGATGAGCCGACTCGGCTAGAGGGTGGCGGCTGCGGCTACCGGGTCGAAGCCGAAGGGGAGCTCGAGGCGGTGGGCGCGCATCAGGTCGGCGTTGGAGAGTACGTCGACGGTGCGGCCCTCGGCGGCCACGATGCCGCCGTCGAGGATGACCGAGCGCTCGCAGAGCTCGAGGGCGTACGGGAGGTCGTGGGTGACCATCAGGACGGTGACGTCGAGGTCGCGGAGGATGTCGGCGAGCTCGCGACGGGAGGCGGGGTCGAGGTTGGAGGAGGGCTCGTCGAGGACCAGGATCTCGGGGTCCATCGCCAGCACGGTGGCCACGGCGACCCGGCGGCGCTGGCCGAAGGAGAGGTGGTGCGGGGGCCGGTCGGCGTACTCCTCCATGCCGACCTTCGCGAGCGCCTCGGTCACCTTCGCGTCCAGGGCCTCGCCGCGCAGGCCGAGGTTGGCGGGGCCGAAGGCGACGTCCTCGCGGACGGTGCCCATGAAGAGCTGGTCGTCGGGGTCCTGGAAGACGATGCCGACCCGGCGGCGGATCTCCTTGATGTTGGCCTTGGTCACGGGGAGCCCGCTCACCGCGACGGATCCGGCGCCGGCGAGGTGGATGCCGTTGAGGTGCAGGACCAGCGTCGTCTTGCCGGCCCCGTTGGGACCCAGCAGCGCGACCCGCTCACCGCGGTGGACGTGCAGGTCGACGCCGAAGAGCGCCTGATGGCCGTCGGGGTAGGCGAAGGCCAAGCCGCGTACGTCCAGGACTGGAGTGGTCACCGGGGCATTCTCCCTGTGTAGCCGCGCGAGACCATAGCCAGGTGCACCCGCTCACCGCGCTCGAAGGAGCGGATGAACAGCGCGCCGACCGAGCGGGCGAGCACCGGCCAGTGGAGCGGGTTGCGGGCCTCGAAGCCTCGTGAGGCGCGCGCGACCGCCATCCGGCGCATCTCGTCGGTCACCACCTCCAGGTAGCGCACCATGAACGCCATGATCTGGACCAGTTGCTGAGGCAGCCGCAGCCGCTCCAGGCCGTGGACCAGCTCCTGCGGGGTCGTCGTCGCGGCCAGCATCAGCCCGGCGATCACGCCGAGCGTGCCCTTGGCGAGCAGCCCCCACGCCGAGAGCAGGCCCGACTCGCTCAGGCTCAGTCCGAGCACCTCGACTCGCGGCCCGTGGGCGATGAACGGCATCAGCAGCGCGAAGACGACGAACGGCGTCTCGACGACCATCCGCTTCAGCACCCACCCCGGGCGCACCCGCGCCACCGCGCCGACCGTCACCAGGACTGCGAGGAAGAAGGCGTACGCAGCGAACCACTCCCGCGGCGTCGCCACCACCACGAGCATGAAGCCGATCAGGGCGAGCACCTTCAGATGGGCGGGCACCGGCTCAGGCCTCGTCGGAGGAGCCGGCGGAGCGACGGCGTACGACGAGGGCGAGGCCGCCGGCGAGGACGAGCACCACCACGGTGCCGATCACGCCGGCGAGACCGCCGGAGAGCCGCTCGTTGTCGACGCCCTTGGTGCCGTAGTCGGCCAGCGGGCCGTCGGCCGCGCCGTGCTCCGAGGCACTGTCGAGGAAGCCGGTCTTGCCGGCGACGTACTCGAGGCCGTCAGGGTTGGCGGAGGCGTAGTAGGAGACCACCCCGGCCAGGAGCAGCGCGACGACGGCGATGCCGACGGCGACCCACCTGAACGAGACGCGCTTCTTCTCAGCGGTGCTCATGCCACCGACTCCTTCGGCTTGATCACCAGGTCGCGCTCGGCGATCACGCCTCGCGCGGCGTAGACGAGGTCGGGGCGTACGGAGAGGATCGCGCCGACCGCGAGGAACGTGATCGCGCCCTCGCCGAGACCGATCACCGTGTGCCAGCCGAGCATCGCGGTGGCCAGCGTGGTCAGCGAGATGTCGGCGGTGCCACCGACCGCGTAGAGAGCGGTGAAGACGGCCGCCGCCGCGGGGACGGAGAGGAAGGCGCCGATCGCCGCCGCCGGGGCGACCAGGCCGACCCGCTTCGGCAGCACCTTGATCAGCACCCGGCTCACGAACCAGCCGACGAGCACAGTGGTGACGGCCATGAGCAGGATGTTGGTGCCGAGCGCGGTGATGCCGCCGTCGGCGAAGAGCAGGGACTGCACGATCAGCACGACCGAGACGCACAGCACCCCGGTCCACGGCCCCACCAGCACCGCCGCCAGCGCGCCGCCCATCAGGTGACCGCTAGTGCCCGCCCCCACCGGGAAGTTGAGCATCTGGGTCGCGAAGACGAACGCGGCCACGAGGCCGGCCAGCGGCGCGGTCTTGTCGTCGAGCTCGCGACGCGCGCCGCGCAGCGCGACGCCGACCGCGACGACAGCGACTGCACCGGTGGCGATCGACGTCGGCGCGTCGAGGAAGCCGTCGGGGACGTGCATGGTCACCTCATTGATCTGCGTGGGGGTGGTCGAAGTGGAACCCGAGAGGAAACTGCTAACGCGAACTTATCGCAATAGCCTCACCCGCGCACTGTCCGGTCGGACAGTTGATCAAGACTTCAGAGGTGTCAATCGACGCCAAATGAGTACTTCTCAAGTCATGACTGCGCGCGTACCGTCGACGGCATGAGCAGCTCCGCCAACGACATCGTCATCTGCGAGCCCCTCCGCACCCCGGTCGGCCGGTTCCTCGGCGCCCTGGCGCCGCTGACCGCGACCGACCTCGCCACGACGGTCCTGCGCGAGCTGGTCGAGCGCACCGGCCTCCAGGAGGGCGACGTCGACGATGTCATCCTCGGCAACGGCTACGCGAGCGGCGAGAACCCTGCGATCGGCCGCATCGCCGCCCTGGACGCCGGGCTCGGCAACGGCGTCCCTGGCCTCCAGATCGACCGTCGCTGCGGTTCGGGCCTTCAGGCGATCCTGTACGCCGCGGGCTCGGTCGCCACCGGTGCCGCGAACCTCGTCGTGGCCGGCGGTGCGGAGTCGATGTCCAACGTCGAGCACTACGCGCTCGGGCTGCGCGGCGGCGTGAAGCAGGGCGGCATCGAGCTGCTCGACCGGCTCGACCGAGCGCGCGAGACCGCGGGCGGCAAGGACCACCCGATCCCCGGCGGCATGATCGAGACCGCCGAGAACCTGCGCCGCGAGTACGGCATCGGGCGCGAGGAGCAGGACGAGCTCGCGCTGCGCTCCAACCAGCGTGCCGTCGCCGCCCACGAGGCCGGCAAGTTCGCCGACGAGCTCGTTCCGGTGACCGTCCCCGGCGGCCGTCGCAAGCCCGATGTCGTCGTCGACCGCGACGAGCACCCGCGCGCCGACATCTCCCTGGAGAAGCTCGCCTCGCTGCGCCCGATCCGGCTGAAGGTCGACGAGGAGTCGACCGTCACCGCCGGCAACGCGTCCGGCCAGAACGACGGCGCCGCCATGTGCATCGTGACCACGCGCGCCGAGGCCGAGAAGCGCGGCCTGACGCCGCTGCTGGCGCTCAAGTCGTGGGCCGTCACCGGCTGCGAACCCGAGCGGATGGGCATCGGGCCCGTCCTCTCCAGCAAGGCGGCGCTGTCGCGGGCCGGGCTGACCCTCGACGAGATCGACCTGATCGAGCTCAACGAGGCCTTCGCCGCCCAGGTCCTCGCCGTCCTGCGCGAGTGGAAGATCGACGCCACCGACGAGCGGCTCAACCCCAACGGCTCGGGCATCTCGCTCGGCCACCCGATCGGCGCCACCGGCGCCCGCATCCTCGCCACCGCCGCCCGCGAGGCGCAGCGGCGCGAGGCCCGCTACGTCCTGGAGACGATGTGCATCGGTGGCGGGCAGGGGCTTGCCGCGGTGTTCGAGTCGGTGCGCTGAGGCGTACGCCCCCTTCATTTCAGTAGAGCCTTCGAGAGAGCAGAGAAGACATGGGTCTGGACAAGGTGGTCGGATCGGCCGCGGAGGCGGTAGCCGACATTCACAGCGGAGCCAGCCTGGCCGTGGGCGGCTTCGGGCTGGTGGGAATCCCGTGGTTCCTGATCGAGGCGCTGCGCGAGCAGGGTGCGGACGACCTGATGGTGGTCTCCAACAACTGCGGCGTCGACGGTGCCGGGCTCGGGCTGCTGCTCGACGACCACCGCATCTCCCGGGTGATCGCGAGCTACATCGGCGAGAACAAGGAGTTCGGCCGCCAGTACCTGGCCGGCGAGATCACGCTCGAGCTCACCCCGCAGGGCACGCTCGCGGAGCGGATGCGCGCGGGCGGCAGCGGGATCGGCGCCTTCTACACCCCGACCGGCGTCGGCACGATGGTCTCCGACGGCGGCCTGCCCTACCGCTACAACCCCGACGGAACGATCGCCGAGGCCTCCGAGCCGAAGGAGGTCCGCGAGTTCCACGGCAAGCAGATGGTGCTCGAGGAGGGCATCATCACCGACTTCGCGCTGGTCCGCGCGACCCGCGTCGACCGGGCCGGCAACGCCCAGTTCAACGCTTCCACGCGCAACTTCAACGTGCCGGCCGCGATGGCCGGTCGGGTGACCGTCGTCGAGGCCGAGGAGGTCGTCGAGGTCGGTGAGATCGCCCCGGCCGACGTCCACCTTCCGGGGATCTTCGTGAAGCGGATCGTCGCGCTGACGCCCGAGCAAGCAGCGCGCAAGGACATCGAGAAGCGTACGACGCGCGGCGAGCGCCCGACCACGAACCAGGAGGCCTGAGTCATGGCTTGGGACCGCAACCAGATGGCCGCGCGCGCCGCGCAGGAGCTGCAGGACGGCGACTACGTCAACCTCGGGATCGGCCTGCCGACGCTGATCCCCGACTACATCCCGGAGACCTCGACGGTCGTGCTGCACGCCGAGAACGGCATCCTCGGCGTGGGCCCGTTCCCCTACGAGGACGAGGTCGACCCCGACCTGATCAACGCCGGCAAGCAGACAGTAACGGTGCTCGCGGGGGCTTCCTACTTCGACTCGGCGACCTCGTTCGCGATGATCCGCGGCGGCCACATCGACGTCGCCGTCCTGGGCGCGATGCAGGTCTCGACCAACGGCGACATCGCCAACTGGATGGTGCCCGGCCAGATGGTCAAGGGCATGGGCGGCGCGATGGACCTCGTCTCCGGCGCCGGGCGGGTGATCGTGCTGATGGAGCACGTCACCAAGAAGGGTGCGCCCAAGCTGCTCTCGGCCTGTGACCTGCCGCTGACCGGTCGCGGGATCGTGAAGCGGGTCATCACGGACCTCGGTGTTCTCGACGTGGCGGGCGCTGCGTTCGAGCTCGTCGAGCTCGCTCCCGGGGTGACGTACGACGAGGTCGTGGCGGCCACGGGCGCGCCGGTCGTCGACAAGACCGTCGCCGTGACTGCTTAGTCTCACTATTCAAAACCCGGAACCGGTTACGTAACTCGCGTTTGCACTCTGTCGTTCGAGGTGTGACATCCAACACACCCCTGGAGTGAGTCGTGAAACTCGGCAGACTGGCATTCCTCGTATCGTTCCTGGCTCTGGTCACGACCTTCCTGCCACCGGCGCACTCCGCCACGGCCACCTCTGCCGCGACCGCGGTCACTCAGGCGCCCCAGGCGCGGCCCGGGGCTTGGAAGCCTCGCCCGGCGACGTACGGCGTAGCGGTCGAGAAAGACATCCAGCTGACGATGTCCGACGGAGTGGTGCTGCGCGCCGACGTCCACCGTCCCGCGAAGGCGGACGGGACCGCGGCGCCGGGCCGGTTTCCGGTGATCCTGACCCAGAACCCCTACAACAAGAACGTCTCCGGCGGGAGCGGCGGGGACTACTTCGTGCAGCGGGGCTACGTCTTCGTCCAGACCGACGTACGCGGCACCGGCTCCTCCGCGGGCCAGTGGGACGCCTTCGGCGACCGCGAGCAGAAGGACGGCCTCGAGGTCGCCAACTGGGCGACCTCGAAGAAGCGCCCGTGGAGCAACGGCGAGCTCGGCCTGTGGGGACCGTCCTACATGGCGATCAACCAGTTCTTCACCGCCGCTCAGCACCCGCGCGGGCTGAAGGCGATGTTCCCGATCGTGCCGGCCGGCGACGTCTACCGCGACGTCGTCGCCTCCGGCGGCCAGATCGACGCCGGGTTCATCCCGCTGTGGTTCGGGCTGGTCACCGGCGCCGGCCTGGTGCCGCCGGCCGTCAACCAGACCCGTCCAGACGCCACCCTGACCACGCTGCTCCAGCACATCAGCGGTGCGCTCGGGTTCCAGGTGCCGATGCTCGTCAGCGCGGTGATGGGCAGCGATGCCGGCTACGACGGGCCGTTCTACCGGAAGCGGTCGCCGCTGAGCGTGGTCGACGAGATCGACGTACCGACGTTCGTGACGGCAGGGCAGTACGACATCTTCCAGCGCGGCGCGCCCATGCTCTTCGACCGGATGCAGAAGAACGGCGTGGACACCAAGCTGCTCATCGGACCGTGGACGCACGCCGAGGCGGCCACGGGCGCCGGCCTGGAGGGCAGCGGCATCAACAGCATGGGCGAGATGGCCCTGCGGTGGTTCGACACGCACCTCAAGGGCCTGCCCGACGCCACGCTCGACCGCGACGTCGCTCCGGTGACCTACCACGAGATCGGGTCCGGGAAGTGGCGCACGATGCAGTCGTGGCTCGGGAGCGAGGTCCGCGCCAAGGCGTACGCCCTCGGGTCGGCCCTGAAGCCCGTCGGCGGCGACACCATCGTGCCCCTGCCGGTGCAGGGGCTGTGCTCGCGCAGCACCGCGCAGTGGACCGCCGGCGCCCTCGCGATCCCCGGCTGCGAGACCGACAACCGGATCAACGACGCGCTCGGGGTCTCCTACGAGACCGCGCCGGCGACCTCGGACCTGGCCTTCTCCGGTCCGCTCAACGCCGACCTGTCCGTCTCCACGACCGGCACCGACGGCCTGATCTCGGTCTCGGTCGAGGACGTCGCGCCCGACGGGTCCGTCGACCGGATCTCCGGCGGCTGGCAGACCCTGCGCCACCGTGCCGTCACCGCGTCGAAGTCGCGGACGCTGAACGGTCAGGTCGTCCAGCCCTGGCATCCCTTCACCCGTGAGGCCGAACAGCCCGTCACGCCGGGTCAGGTCTATCGCGTGCCCGTCGAGGTCTTCCCGACCGGCGCGGTGATCCAGAAGGGCCACCGCCTCCGGGTCACCGTCCACTCCTACGACGTCCCCCACCTGCTGCCCAACGTGAAGCAACTGGTTCGCGGCATCGCCGGCGTGGTCACGGTCCACCACACGAGGACGAACCCCTCGACGCTGGTCCTCCCGGTCCGGAGGTAGCGCCGAGGGGTCAGATTCTGGCGTCGAGACGTCAGAGTCTGGCGGCTTCGTCCGGCACGCGCTCGGAGACCTTCGGGTCCCGGGCACGTGCCGCGTCCACGAGCAGGTACGCCGCGACCGCGGCTCCGGTGGCCAATGCGATCGCCGCCGAGGCGTAGGCGGCGCCGTAGCCGACGGTCGTGACCAGGCCGGCGGCGATCAGCGTGCCGAGGAATCCGCCGAGCTGCTGGGTGGTCGTGGTCAGGCCGGAGCCGATCCCGGCGTGCTCCGGCGCCAGCGCGCCCATCGCCAACGCGGTCACCTGCGGCATCGCGAGGCCGAAGCCGAGGGCCATCACGACCGCGCCGGGGAGAACGTCGAGGGGGAAGCCGCCGGCTTCGGGGATACGGACCAGGTAGAGCATGCCGGCGACGAAGGCGAGCACGCCGACGAGCAGGACGCGCTCGGACCCGAACCGTTCGGCGAGCGTGGCACTGAAGCCGAGGGTGGCGATGGCGATCACCAAGGTGACCGGAAGGAACGCCAGGCCGGTCGAGAGTGCTCCGAAGCCGAGGACGTCCTGCAGGTAGAGCGTCGTGACGAACTGGAACGTGAACCCGCCGAAGGTCAGGGTCAGCAGGATCAGGTTCGCGAGCGTGAACCTGCGCTGGGCGAACAGGCCGCGCGGGAGCAGGCCGCCCTTGGCACCGGTCGGCGGCGTACCCTCCACCGCGCGGAGCGCGACGATCAGGGCGATGATCCCGAACGGCACGTTGATCAGGAAGGCCCAGCGCCAGGAAGCGACGTCGGTGAGTACGCCACCCAGGACCGTCCCCACCGACGCACCGATCGAGCCGACGAAGGCCAGCACTGCGAAGGCGCGGAGGCGCTCGCGGGGCTCGGCGTAGAGGCCGGCGATCATGCCGAGCACCACGGCCGAGGCGATGCCGCCGCCGAGGCCTTGGACGAATCGCGCAAGGACCAGAGAGATCGGGTCCCAGGCGATGCCGCACCATGCCGAGGCGAGCGTGAAGATGCTCAGCCCGGCGAGGAAGACCGGGCGGGTGCCGAACGCGTCACCGGCGCGGCCCGCTGGGAGCAGGACGAGCGCGAAGGCGAGCAGGAAGCCGTTGACGACCCAGGACAGCGAAGCGTCGCCGAAGCCCAGGTCGTCGCGGATTGCGGGAAGGGCGACGGTCACGACCGTGCCGTCGAGGATCACCATCAGCTGAGTGGCTGCGAGGGTCGCGAGCGCGACTGTCTTGGTCGTCATAGATACGACCATAGAAGATTGTTTGTTATGAAACAATCTATTTCGGGATATTCAGTTGTGAACCCATCTCTAGCGGGACGAGGCAGGCGCGCGACGCCGCAGCGTCATCGTGTGCGACGGCGTCGCCCACGGCCCCTCGACGAGGTGCTGCAGCGCCTCGATGAACGCCTCACCCTCGCTCGGGGCCAGCCCTTCGAGCGCCTTGGCGACGGTCGCGTTGTAGGCCTTCGAGGCCTCCTCGAGCGCCTTCACGCCGGCCGGCGTGAGCGCGACGATGCGAGCACGGCGGTCGGTCGTCGAGACCCGTCGCTCGGCCAGGCCGCGGCGCTCGAGGTTGTCGAGGGTGGTGACCATCGTGGTCTTGTCCAGCATCGCCATCTCGGCCACGGCGTTCTGGGTGTACTCCCCCTCCGCGGCCTTCATCAGCACGCAGTACTCCCGCACCGAGAGCTCCAGGTCGGCCAGCGCCTCGCCGACCTGGGCTGCGAAGGCGTGCGCGGACTGGTTGAGCAGGAACAGCAGGTCGATACGCGGTCCGGTCATGAACTAGATCTTAACGAACCATCCGATACCGAACTATCTTCTGACCAACTATCTAACCCAAACGGCGCCCGACCCCGCAGACATCGGGATCGAGCGCCGTCCGGCATCGCCTCAGAGACTCAGAGATACTGCGCGAGGTCCGCCTGGATCTCCTCGGGCGTCACCTGCGGCTCGTAGCGCTTGACGACCTCGCCCTCGCGACCGATGAGGAACTTGGTGAAGTTCCACTGGATGTCGCCCGGCGCCTCGGCACGCAGGAACTCGTAGAGCGGAGCCGAGTTCTCCCCGTTGACATCGACCTTGGAGAGGACCGGGAACGTCACGTCGTAGGTCGTCTTGCAGAACTCCTGGATCTCCTCGTCGGTGCCGGGCTCCTGACCCATGAATTGGTTGCACGGGAACCCGATGACCTCGACGCCGGAGTCGCTGGTGGCGCGATAGAGCGCCTCGAGGCCCTCGTACTGCGGCGTCAGACCGCACTTGCTGGCTACGTTGACGATCAGCAGCAGCTTGCCCTTGTAGTCGCTGAGCGAGACGGTGCTGCCATCAGCGGCGGTCACTTCGAAGTCGTACGTGGTGGTCACGGGTCTCTCCTCGATCGAGTTGCGGTGCAGGGGGACAACCTTGCTCGGCCCGAGGTTATGCCCCGCGCTGGTGCGGAACCGACGAGGCCTCCTCGGCCAGGCGCCGGTCCCGCGCGACCGTCATGATCGCGGCCGACATCCATTCCAGCGCCTCGGGCATCTCGAAGGCGATCTCCTCGAGCAGCGTCGGCATGTCGTGGCGGCCCACCGAGAGGAGCATCTCGCTGAGCGAGCCGTCGGGCGCGGTGACCATGAACCGGAACTCGATCGCCTCAGGGGTCACCGTCGCGGCGCACCGACTGGTCTCGAACGTCCACGGCGCACGGCGAGCACTGCCGTGGGTGCCGGGAGTCGTCATGACCGGGCATCCTATTCAGGTTGCCGCTCCGACCGCACCCCTTTCACGCCTCGGATCAGCCCTCGAACAGTGATTCGAATCTCGTCACCAGACACACCACCCCGACGCACGCGAAGCGGCACGAGGACATGTACGTTCGTCCGCGGTCATTCAGCGGGGGAACACTGGAGAGGGACACAACTTCACATGATGGGCGGGCATCACGCGGCCTCTGGGGCTGCCGCGTGGATCGCAGTGACATCGTCGGCACCGATCGCGTTCGGGTGGTACCCGGGCGTCTCGGACATAGGCGTGATGACCGGCACTCTGGTGTGTGCCGGCGCCGCGCTGCTTCCGGACGCGGACCACCACAACGGCACGATCGCCCACTCGCTGCCACCGGTCTCCGAAGGCTTGACCAAGATCGTCGGACAGGTCTCCGGCGGCCACCGCAACGGCACTCACTCGATCCTCGGCGTACTCGCCTTCACCGGACTCGCCTGGGGCGCGGGGAAGCTCTCGCTCGAGACCGAACGTTTCGGCAGCGTCCTGATCGGCCCGGGCATCATGTGCGTCCTTCTGGTCGCCTTCGCCATGGACGCGCTGAAGCTGACCCGCAAGGGCGTCCACTGGCCATGGATCCCGGCGGTGGCGCTGGCGGCGGTGATCGCCATCTTCGCCCCCGAGGAGTGGTGGTGGATGCCCTTCTCCGTTGCCCTCGGCTGCGTCGTGCACCTGCTCGGCGACTTCGTGACCACGATGGGGATCCCGCTCTTCTGGCCGATCGCGCCGAAACCGCCGAGGTGGGTCCGGCGCAACAAGTGGCTGCCGTTCGACAACATGTGGACCCGGGGCGGGCACTTCGCCCTGCCGATCCTCGGCGACGCCGGCTCCATCCGGGAGTGGGTCGTGATGACCCCGATCAGCCTCTACGCCGTCGTCGGCTTCGGCTGGGCGCTGCTGAGCCAGATGGGCTTCGACGTCGACAGCCGCTGGGAAGCACTCGTCTCGAGCCTCAGCACCCTCGTCTGACCGACGTCTCGCCGCTCAGCTCTCGACGGACCGCCGGCGCCCGCGGAGCGGGCGGACGAGGTACATCCCGGCCAGCAGCGCGATCGCGGCGAGGAGCGCGGCGACGGCTAGCACCCCGCTCAGGACGACCTTCGTCTGGATGCCGCGGTGCTCCTCACCGACATCGTCGGAGACGATCAGCGTCATCGACACGATGGTGTCCTTGAGGAGCTGGATGAAGCGGGTCATGTCCTCGGACCAGACCTGCGCGGCCGGCCGCCCCGGGGCATGGGACTCCAGGTCCCGGACCGCGCCGGCGAGGGAGCCGTCGTTGATGACCTGGACGACCGCGTTCTGCGACACCAGGCCACGGGATCCGTCGGCAAAGGTACCGTCCGAGATCTTGTCCAGCGCCTTCTGGGTGGCCTTCGGGGCGTCGCCGTAGAACGAGCGCGAGGTGAGCTGCCAGGACGTACGCGCCTCGCTCATCGCCTCCATCGACTCCTCGTCGATCTTCCCGCTCATGAGCGCGGGCACCATCACCGTGCGCTCGATCCCCAGCGACTCGGACGCCGACCTGACGTACTTGAGGTTGGTGACCTGCTTGTAGATGTTCTCGTTGCGGATGTTGGGCATCTCGGTTGCGAAGTCGAGCAGCTCGTAGGCGGTGTCGGTGTAGGCGGCGACCGCCGCCTCCGTGCTCGCCTTGTCGCCGTCCTCGAGGTCGGCGCGGTAGGCGTCGATGCTCTTGAGGACCGTATAGGTGCGCTCGACGCGCTCCCGCAGGCTCGGGGTGTCGGCGAGGTCGACCTTGGTGATGTCGTCGTGCCACGCCTTGATCGAGTCGTCGGTCACCTGCCGATAGGCCTGCCGGACCGCGTCCGGGACCTGGTCGGAGCCCAACGCGTCCCGCTCGAAGATGAGGTCCATCCCGAGCTCGTAGCTCTCCGGGAGCGCTCCGGCGATCATCACCGCGCGACTGGAGACGGCACGCTCGTCGAGCGCATCGGCGAAGGTCAGCCCGCCGAGGACCAGGGCGATCAGCACCGGGACCAGCAGCACGCCGAGCACCCGGGTGCGGAGGAACCTCGGCTTCGGGGCGGCATGGGACCGAGGCGTACGCTGCGCCGACTCGACCACGCCGGCGACCGCCGTCACCGACGAGACCGAGGCGGCCGAGGAAACCGAGGAGCCCGAAGACGAAGACGAGGACGACGGGAGCGCCAGGGGCTTGAGCCCGGCGGGCAGCTCGCGGCTGCCGACCGGAACCGGGGGCACGACCTCGGGCCGGCGCGCGAAGGCGACGACCTCGCCCGCGGTGGGCCGCCGGGAGGGGTCCTTGTCCATCATCGACGCCACGAAATCGTCGACATGGGACGGCACGGTGACCACGTCGTTGACGTGCGGGACCGGCGCGGTCACGTGCTGGTAGATCATCGAGACCGGCTCGGAACCGGCGTACGGGGCGCGTCCGGTGAGCAGCTCGAAGTACACGCAGCCGAGCGCGTAGATGTCGCTCGGTGGGCCGACCACGTTGTCGGCGGCCTGCTCGGGCGAGATGTAGGGCAGGCTCCCCATCACGTGGCGGGTCGAGGTGAGCCGTTCGGCCTGGTGGCTGGCCAGCTGAGCGATGCCGAAGTCGAGCACCCGAATACGGCCGTCGCCGTCGTAGACGAGGTTGGACGGCTTGATGTCGCGATGGATGATCCCGGAGGAGTGGACCGCGGTGAGCGTACGCGCGACCTGGACCATCGCCTCGCTCGCCTCCTCGACGGTGAACCGTCCCTGCTTCTCCAGGCGGTCGGCCAGCGTCGGGCCGGGAAGCAGCTCCATGACGAGGTAGACGATGCTGCCGTACTCGGTCTGCTCGACCCCGACATCGTGCACCTGCACCGTGCCGGGGTGGCTGGCCGCCGTCGTCGAGAGCGCCTCACGCCGGAAGCGCTCGGTCACCTTGGGGTCGGCAGAGGTCTCCACGACCTTCACGGCGACCCAGCGTTCGAGCCTGATGTCGGCCGCCTGCCAGACCTCGCCCATCCCGCCGCGGCCAAGCAGTCGGTGCAGGCGGTACCGGCCTGCGATCGGGGGGCGCGTTCGCATGCGCATATGTTGTCGGACTCACACCCCGTGCGTCTCGTGTACGCACCGATGAAATCCGCCGATCTTTGCTATTGTCGCCGGTTTACGCATCAACTGATCGCCCTCGCGCACGGAGCAGCGCGACGCCGAGCCCGGCGAGCACCGCGAGCACGATGCCGGTGAAGACTCCCCAGGCGATCGTCTGGTTCTGGGCGTCCCTGTGCTCGCGCTCGATGTCGTCGGCGAGCCGACCGGCGGCGTCGACGACCACCTCCTTGAGGTCCTGGACGTAGCTGGCGGCATCGGCCAGCCAGAGCTGTTCCACGGACCTGCCGTCGGCGCTGTCCTCCAGCTGCCTGACGACGTCCTCGACGTCACGGGCGTTGAGCACCCGGATGACAGCACGCTGGGACGAGACCGCGTAGGACCCGAACTCGAACGACCGGCCCGAGATCCTGTCGAGCCGCTGGCGCGTCGCGGCATCGGCGCGGGTGTAGATCGACTCCGAGTGGGTCGCCCAGGAGTCCTGGGCCGCGCTGAGGTCGGCGATGCCCTGGGCGCTGATCCGCTCGTTCCGCAAGGCGTTCGCCATGATCCTCCGCTCGAATCCGAGCACCTCCGAGACGGAGCCGATCAGCTCGAGGTTCCGGGCCTGCTCGGCCAGCTCGTGGTCCCGGAACGAGGGCAGCTCGGCGGCGAGGTCGAAGAGCCCGTTGACCGCGTTCGTGTACAGCTCGACGGCCGCCAGCTTGCCGGCCCTGTTCCCCGCCCGGGCGGCCGCGCGGATGTCCGAGAGCCGCTCGAGGGCAGCCGCGGACCTCTCCGTACGCCGGCGCAGACCCGGATCGCCGGCGGTGTCCAGCTTCGCGACCTCGGCGGTCCAGGCCTCGATGGACCGGTCGGTGATCTGGAGGAAGTCCTCGGTCAGCGCCGCGTCGGTCCGGAGCGCGTCGCGCTCGATCGAGAGGTCGAAGGCGAGCTGGAAGCTGGTCGGCAAGATGTTGGCCAGCGGTGCGGCGCTGCCGACGTTCGACGTCGTGTCGCCGGCCCGGAGCATGCCCCAACCGCCGAAGACGAGCCCCGGCAGGACCAGGACCATCAGCACACCCAGCAGCGTGGGCGAGAGCCGCGGGCCCCTGATGTCGGGCGGACGTACGATCCGCTTCGGCGGCGGAGCGACGCCGCTCTCGAGCACCGTCGCCACCTCGTCGGCCCGAGGACGCTTGGCCGGGTCCGGGTCGAGCATGGCGGTCGTGATGCCATCGAGGTGTCCGGGCACGGTCACCAGCGTGCCGACCCGCTCGGGCTCGAGTCCGGCGTACGGCGGGCGGCCGGCGAGCAGCTCGAAGAACACGGCGCCGAGGGAGTAGACGTCGCTCGCCGGGCCGATCCGCCGGCGGTCGATCTGCTCGGGGGACATGTACGGCAGGCCCTCCCCGCCGCGGGGCGCGGGCGCACCGAGCAGTGCGATCCGGCCGTCGGGGGCGTACCCGATGGTGGCCGGTCTGATGTCTCCGTGCACCTGCCCGGCGGCGTGGCCCGAGGCGAGGAGGCGCGCGACCTGCGCCACGATGCTCGAGGCCTCATCAGGGGAGAACGGGTGCTGCTCGACAAGCCGGCCGGCAAGATTCTGACCGCTCAGAGCGGGTCCGCCCTGTCCGGTCAGATGGTTCAAATGCTGGCGACCGGCGCGTGGGGGACGGATACGCATGGGTCCATAGTCCTTGGTGAGCACCCCTGACGCCCCGGCCTCAACCGAGAGTTTTCCTGGACTTGGCCAAGAGTTCGACTCCCCCGCGGACTAGCCCGGCCGAAGCCTGATCCCGTACTGCTGCACCTTCCGGTAGACGGTGGCGCGCGACATCCCGAGCTCCGCGGCCGCTTCCTGCATGGTGATCCCCGGACGGGTCAGGACGCGGACGATCTCGCCCCGTTCGAAGGCATCGATGCGAGACAACGGCCGCTTGGTGTCGGAGAGTACGTCGGCCGGAAGGTGACGCAGGTCGATCAGGTCACCTGCGCTCACGGCCCGCTGGACGACATGGACGAGCTCGGCGACGTTGCCCGGCCAACCGTGGTCGTGCAGCGCGCGCTCTGCGGCCAGCGTCAGCGCGATCTCCCGGCCCCGCACCCGCAGCCCCACCCGATGCGCCAGCGGAAGTACGTCCTCGGGCCGCTCCCGCAGCGGCGGCACCTCGACCACGGTGTCGACGAGATCGGCCAGGGCCGCAGGGATGCCGTCGAAGGTCTCGGCGGTCATCGCGAACGGCACGCCGGCGACGGCCCCTGGCGCCGCCTCGACGAGAAGGGCGTGCAGCCGCTCGGCCACCCAGGCCGGAAGCATGTTCACGTCGCGTACGACCACGGCGGTGTCCTGCTTGGCGAGCTCCGGCGTCCACAGCGACAGCCAGGCCTCGGCGTCGGCCGGCTCCGGGGCGGAGGCCGCCAGGATCCGGTCGCGTGGCCTCAGGTCGCGGAACGCCTGGGCAACCAGGGTCGTACGCCCCACCCCGGGCTCCCCGACCACGGCGACCCGCCGGCCGACCCGGAGCGCGTCCCGCACGCTGCCCAGCGCCTCGCACCAGGCGGAGGAGAGGTCACGGAGGCTGCCGGCGCCCGGCTCCAGCCGGGGCGCCTCGACCCGGAACACCTCGCCGCGCGGAGCCGGTCGCGGGAAGCGGCCGTGGGCGCGGGCGAGCATGAGGGACGCGGTGTTGCTGGCGGCCGACTGGGCCAGGGCGAGCAGCAGGTCGTGGGACGACTCCGACCAGGTGGTCAGGTTGACGCTGCCCTCCAGGCGTCCGCTGATCGGGTCGATCACCGGCGCGGCGGCACAGGTGTAGCTGCACAGCGAGAGCGAGTAGTGCTCCTCGGCCCGGACCACGGTCGGTGTCCGGTCGGCCAGCGCGAGACCGAGCCCGTTGGTGCCCGCCGCGCGCTCGGCGTAGCTGAACCCCGGCGCCAGGTGGACGGCGTCGAGGTCCCGGAGGAGCTGCTGGTCGCCGCTCAGCCGGTTGAGCACCAGGCCGACGGGGTCGGTGAGCATCAGGCTGACCGGCTCGCCGACGAGCGTCCGGTGGAGGTCGTCGAGCACCTCCTGGCCGCACTGGAAGAAGAGCGACTCCTGGTCGTAGGCGCCGGAGAAGACCGGGTCGACCTCCTCGACGGAGACCCCGTACTCCTGGCTGCGCTGCCAGGAGGCGCGTACGCGTGGCGCCAGTGCCGACGCGTCGACGGCCGCGGTGCGCTGCGCGATCGGATGACGCCCTGTCATGTGATCGACGTTACATCCGCCGGCCGGTGGAGACAGCCGGGCAGCGTCTCAGATTGAGACGGTCGAGATCTCACATTGAGACGCCACACCCCTGATCTGCGAGTCGCGGCCGCCCTAGCGTCCTGTGACGAAAGCCACAGATCGGAGGAACCGATGTACACCAGGAACAACGAGTCGTACTTCATCGTCGACGCCCACGTCGCGCTCTGGGACGCCCGTCCGGAGAACCAGCGCAACATCCACGGCAAGCAGTTCATCGACTGCTTCTACGACTATCACCGCAACCTCTCCCCCGAGTCGGAGCACTGGTCCTACGAGGACTACCTCTACCAGGGCGGCGAGCGGCTGATGCACGACCTGTTCGAGGTCGGCTACGTCGACCACGCGATCTTCCAGCCGGCCCACCTGGGCGAGTTCTACACGAACGGGTTCGGGCAGACCGAGGAAGCCTCGCAGCTGGCCGCGAAGCACCCCGACAAGCTGACGTACAACCACCACTTCGACCCACGCAACGGCGAGGCCGGACTCGAACAGCTCCATGCCGACGCCGAGCGGTTCGGGCTCAAGGGCGTGAAGCTCTACACCGCCGAGTGGCACGGGGAGTCGCGCGGCTGGAAGCTGACCGACCCGTGGGCGTACCGCTACTTCGAGGCCTGCCGCGAGCTCGGGATCACCAACATCCACATCCACAAGGGCCCGACGATCCGGCCGCTGGACCGCGACGCGTTCGACGTCGCCGACGTCGACCACGTCGCCAGCGACTTCACCGACCTCAACTTCATCGTCGAGCACGTCGGCCTGCCACGGCTGGAGGACTTCTGCTGGATCGCCACCCAGGAGCCCAACGTGCACGGCGGGCTCGCGGTCGCGATGCCGTTCATCCACACCCGGCCGCGCTACTTCGCGCAGATCCTCGGCGAGCTCGTCTACTGGATCGGCGAGGACCGGATCCAGTTCTCCTCCGACTATGCGATCTGGACGCCGAAGTGGCTGATCGAGCGGTTCGTCGACTTCCAGATCCCGGAGGACATGACCGAGTACGCCCCGCTCACCGTCGCGCAGAAGAAGAAGATCCTGGGCCTCAACGCCGCGAAGATGTACGACATCGAGGTGCCCGCCGAGCTGCGGCTGCCCGAGGCGGACGAGACCGCGACAGGTCCCCGTGAGCCCGAGCGGGCCGACCTCGCGGCGGTGTGACATGTCGCTGCTGACCCCGGAGAGCACCCGCGCCGCGGAGGCGTACGCCGCGCTCCACGCCGTCGTCGACCCCGAGCTCGACGAGCCCATCACCGACCTCGGCTTCGTCAGGTCGCTGACCGTCTCCCCGACCTCGTCGGACGGCGAGACGGCCAGGGTCGAGGCCCACCTCCGGCTGCCGACGTCGTTCTGCTCGCCCAACTTCGCCTACCTGATGGCGAGCGACACCAAGGACGCGCTGACCGCGCTGCCGTGGACCGACCAGGTGGTCGTCGAGCTCGCGGCGCCCGGCCGGTGCGTACTCGGTGGCCAGCAGCACCGCGCCGCCGTACTCACCGCCGACGCCGATCCCCTGCAGGATCC